>JBGSPT010000288.1:0-12540 GCA_041738475.1 Treponematales bacterium | reverse complement strand
AGGGCATACCGGGCGACCCGGGCCGCGGCCTCGGGAATCCCGGGGATGCGGCGGCGGATAAGCAGCCAGACCAGGATCACCGTGTTCAAGGCGCTGCCCAGGGAGAGGGCCAGGGCGATCCCGCCGCCCCCCATGGGACCGGCCAGGAGGACGGCCAGGGCGATGTTCACCGCGAAGGACGCCATGCCCGCCTGGACCGGGCTTTTCGTGTCCTCCCGGGCGTAGAATGCGGGGGCCAGGATCCGGTTTGCGGCTATGAAAAACAGGCCGGTCATATGGAAGAAGAAGGCTCGGACCGTGAGGTCCACGGAATCCGCCCCGAATTCCCGGGCCTTGAAAAGCAGGACGATGATGTCCCGCCCCTCGATCATCGAGAACACGGCCACCGGGATCGTGACCAACACGATGGCTTTCAGAGCGCCCTCCAGACGGTCCGAGAAGGCCTCCCACTCCCCCCGTTTGGCGCGTTCCGAGAGGTCAGGAAGCATCACCGTGCCGATGGAGACCGCGAAGATGCCCAGGACAAGCTCCTGGAGGCGAAGGGAAAAGGTCAGGCTGGTGGCAACCCCCACCCCCGCTCCGGAAGCCACGGCGGTGCAGACCAGCTCGTTCACCTGGTAGGCGGCCATGCCCAGGATGGTCGGGGCGATCAGGGCCAAGACCTTGCGCATCCCCGGGTTGCGGAAGGCCCGGACCGGGGAGATGAAGCGGAAACGGTATCCCCGCCGCAGGACCGCGGGCAGCTGGCAGAGGGCCTGGGCAAGCCCTCCGACCAGGACCCCTACGGCCAGGGCCCGGGCGGGATTGGGCAGGAAGGGGGCCAGGGCGTAGGGCACGGCTATGAAACCCAGATTAAACAGGATGGGCGCTATTCCGGCGGGCACGAAGACATGGACCGAGTTCAGGATTCCCTGGAGGAAGGCGGCAAAGGAGACCAGGGCCAGGTAGGGGAACATCATCCGGGTCAGGACGATCGTTTCCGCGGGATCCGATCGGAACAGGAGCACGATGAGGGGCGTCAGGGCGATGCCCAGCAGGACGGTGAGGCCCACGAGAAGGCTCAGCACCGTGTGCATGGAGCACAGGAAGTCCTCGCTCTCTTCCCGGTCTCCCGCAAGGAGATAGCCCTTGAAGGTGGGGATGAAGGCGACGGCGATCGATCCCTCCGCGAAGAGCCGCCTCAGGAAATTCGGTATGAGGAAGGACACGGTGAAGGCGTCCGCGAGCGTGCCGGTGCCCATGAAGGCGGCCCGGGTCATCTCCCGGACCAGTCCCAGGATACGGGATGCCAGGGTCAACAGGGAAAGCCGGCCGCTCTCCCGCACGAAGGCGCCCGAATCCGGGGTAACGTCGTCGGACATGGGATCGAGGATACCGGAAGGCGGGTCCCGGGACAAGCCCGGGGCCTTGAGGCTCGACACCGGCTTCGGGTATACCTTTCGGCCATGGGTATATTGCTTGTGGCGCTGGATCTGGACGACTCCCTGCTCCGGCAGGACCTGAGCATATCGGAGGCGAACGCCGAGGCCTGCCGCCGGGCCATGGGGCGGGGCGTCCGGGTAGTCCTGGCTTCCGGCCGGACTGAGCGGGCGATGCTGAAGTACGTCCGGATGCTGGGTGCGGAGGGTCCCGGGGAGTACCTGATCTCCTACAACGGGGCCAAGATCCTGGACCTGGGCTCCGGCGAGCACCTGTACGAGCGCCGCATTCCCCCCGAGACCTGCCGCCTCACCGCGGCCCTCCTGACCGAACGGGGATTCCCCTTCCAGTTCTACCTGGACGAGGGCCGAATCATTACGACCGTACGCAACCGCTGGACCGAGGAGGATTCCCGTCTCACGGGCCTGCCCATCGAGGTGATGGCGGATCCCGGCCCCTACCTGGACCGGGGTCAGCTGAAATTCGTGGTCGCCGGAGAGCCGGAAGCGCTTCAGGCCTTGAGAACCGAACTCTCCACCCTCCTGGACGGCCGGGCGGAGGTCCTGATTTCCAAACCCTACTTCCTGGAAGTCCTGTCCACGGGCACGGACAAGGGGACCGCCCTGGAGATCCTGACGGATCGGCTTAAAATACCCATGGAATCCGTGCTCGCCGTCGGAGACGCCCAGAACGACCTGGGGATGGTCCGTAAGGCGGGTCTCGGCTGCGCCCCCTCCAACGCGATCCCGGCGGTTAAGGCGGCCGCCCGGTACGTCTCCCCGCGCTCCCACGAGGAGGACGCGGTTGCGGAGATTCTGGAACGCTTCGTCCTGGGAACCTAGGCGCAGGCGGGCTTCTTCCGAGTCCGCCTAAGATTTATCCGAAATCCTACGATATTATTAGGGCATAGAAAATTCCGAGACGGAGGCGACCATGTCCCAGGACTTGAAGCCCATCGCGGCCAAACGCTGCTACGCCTGCATCCAATGGGAAGGGGTCCGCAGTTATGACCGCGGTACGCAGATGGTGAAGGTGGACGTAGGAAGGGAAGGCAAGTGCCTCGTCCATCGCACCATGGTCAAGGGCAGCCACTTCTGCGACCAGTTCTTCCCGCTGAAATAGCCTCCGAGATCCACGGAGCATCCGCGCCCGGTCCTTCCCGGCCCCGGTCCTTCGGGCGGTACGGCTTGGCCATTCCGGCCCCGCCCGGCTAGAATGGGTCCATGGATGACATACGGATCCGCCGAGCCGGGCCCCGCGACCTGGACGACATCCTTTCCATCGAAGACGATTCCTTCGACCCCGCCGTCCGCGAGAGCCCGGAAACCTTCAGGGAGCGCATGGAGGTGTTCCCCGAGGGCTTTGTGGTGTTGGAACACCCCGCGGGCGTGGGTGGATACCTGTGCTCCGAACTCTGGGACCTGCCCGGGCTTCCGGCGCCCTCCGACTTCGCCCTGGGCCATTCCGCCCGGGATCGGCACTCTCCCTTGGGAAGAACCCTGTACATCTCATCCTACGGGATCCGGGAGAGCCTGCGCGGCCGGGGGCTGGGGAAGCGCCTCTTCCGGGGATTCCTGGACCTCGCCGGACGGACCTTCCCCTTCGACGAGGTCCTGCTCCTTGTCAGCGGGACTTGGACCGGGGCACGGGCGATCTATGAAGCCGAGGGATTTTCGCGTATCCTGACCATCCCGGGCTTCTTCCGCTTCTCCGACGGATCCGGTTCCGAGGGAGAGGTTCTGAGGAGAAGCCGGGAGCATCGACGGGAAACGAACGACGCAACCCGGGAGGAACCATGAGAACAAAGATCTTCGCTCCTCCGGCCTGGGCTCTGCTCCTCTCCGCGGTCCTCCTCACGGCCTGCGCAGGTACACCGGACAGGACGTCCGATCGAGGAGGAGAAGAGCGCGATCGGCCTCCCCGGAATACCTTCGACGCCGTCACTCGGGCCCTGGAAGCCCTGGACCGGGCCTTGGAGATCGCCCCGGGTGACGCCCAGGCCCTGCGGAGCAGGGCGGATTTCCTGGTCAAGGCCGGGGACGCGGCGGGAGCCTTCGCGGACCTCCAGAGGGCGCTTTCCACCAGCACGGCCCGGAGGGATGCACGGTTCCGGGCTTCCCTGTACTATATGGCCGCCTGGACCCGGATGATTTCGGAAGACGAGGAAGGTTCCCGGGAGTACATGGACCAGGCCGTCCGGACGGATCCTGCATTGGCGGGTCTGGCACCCGTGCTGGAATTCCGCCTGATCGCCTCGGAGAAAGGGCCCGAGGAGGCTCGAAGGTACGCGGACGCGGTGCTGACCGACCCCTCCACCCGGGATCTCACCGCCGAGATCCTTTCGGTGCTGACGGGCTCCAAGGACGTCCGGGACCTGCGGTACGAATCCGATGCCCAGGCATCGGAGTACGCCCTGTATCTTTCCGGGTATCGGGTGGAACCGGATCCCGTGACTGCACCGGCGGATCTCCCGCCGCCTTCCGCGGACGCGCCCGTGGTCGCCCTGGGCAATCCCCAGTCCGTGGGAGCCGACGAGAAGGTCCTGGCGGTCGCAAAGCTGGCCTTCCGGGACGCCCTTATCAAGGAAGGCGCATTCCGCGTGGTGGACTCTGACTCCCGGAGATCCGCCGTCGAGGAACTCGAACTATCCCTGTCGGCCGCCTCGGCGGGAGAGCGGGACCAGGCGCTGGGGGGCTTGTTCGCCGCGGACTTCGTGGCCTCCGGAAGCGTCGTACGATCCGAAACCGGCTGGCTGATCGCCTACACCCTGTCCTCCGGTTCGGACGGGACGATCCTGGCCAGCGAATTCGCATCCGCCCCGGACTACGATTCGATACAGGCCCTGGCGGGGAGATTCGCCTCCTCCCTGGGCGGGATGGCACGGGCCGGCCGGCTGGGCCGCGGCTCTCCCGTACGACCGTGAGACTCCGCCTCCGGGGGTCTTGGGCTTTACTGACGCGCCATCCGCGCCGATGATGATGGATAAGGAATTACCATGAGACGAAGCGCCCTAGCCCTGATAACGGCCCTGGCCTCGGCCGCCGCGGCCTTCGCGGACATCCGATTCTCCGGTCCGGACCTCTCCCAGAAGGACGAACTCCTCTTCACGGCGGAGGCGACCCTGCCGGGAGGCGGCTCCTTCCGGACCCTGTTTTCCGCGGACCTGGCCGCCGGCGCCCTGCGCCAGCTGACCTTCTACCCCGAGAGGGTGACCCTGGTCGATCGCGGCCGCCGTCTCCAGGTCCAGAACCGCTACGGAGTCTTCCGGACCGGAGCCGATTTCCGGGGCATGGAGCCCGTTCCGGGCTTCCCCGCCTTCACCCGGGGCAGCCCCGTCCGGGAGGGCAAGCTGCCCGGGGTCCAGGCGTCCCCGGACGGAACGCGCCTTCTGTACATGGACCCCACATCGAGCTCTTTCGGCCGCCTCATCCTCTTCGACGTGGCCGGCGGCGGGGAGACCGTGGTTTCCTCGGAGGTGGCCCTCTACGCGGACCGGATCCCCGCCCTGTGGTCGCCGGATTCCCGGCACTTCGTCTACGCCAAGGGCGGCAATCTCCACTATTATTCCCTGGACCAGCACGAGGGCCGGCGGGTCCTGGACGAATCCTACCGCCGCATCGGACCCGGACGGATCGAGAACGTCCAGTGGAACGAGCAGGGCAGCCTCTACATCCTCCGTCATCGGAGCCTCTACCGGATCCTTCCCGCGGAGTTTTTCGCCCAGGCCCTGTATGCCGGGGTGGTCTCCATCGGGACCATGGTGGGGAAGGTCCCCTTCCCCTTCGATCCCAACTTCGATTCCTTCCGGGTGTCCCCGGACGGAAGGAAGATCCTCCTGTGCAAGGAGGGAAGGAACCTCTTCCTCTATTACCTGGACCCCGACGACTACGGCAAGGCCGACAGGGTGACGGCCCTGCCCTACCTCTTCCTCCAGGGAAACACCACGGTCACGGAGGTCCTCTGGCCGGAGAGCGCGGAGATCACCATCCTGACCTCCTCCCTCCGGAACGGCGAACGGGTGGCCGGGGCCTACCGGATCGCGGCCCCGGACTCCCCTGCGGACCTCTCCCTGACCCAGAGCTTCAAGACCCTGGACGCCTCGGGGGCGGCGTCGGTGGAGCTGTCCCCGGACCGCAAGCGGGTGGCCCTGGCGAACGACCGGGGAGTCGTCATCCGGCGCTACGCGGATTGGTCCGCCCTGACCACCCTGGACGCCCCGGGCACCCTCCACGCCCTTTGGGTTTCCGACGAACGGCTCGTGCTTGCGGGCTCCCGGACCATCGAACTGGCCGCCGCGGACGGGTCGGAACGGTCCCTGGTGGCCCTTTCCCAGGCGGACCGCTACGGCTGGGCCCCGGAAACCCCGGGAACGGCGACGGCGGGGGCTGAAAACTCCGCGTGGATCCTGGAGCCCGGCGCCCTGGACTGGAAGAAGTCCGCCGCCTTCAAGACCCTCCCGGCCTCCGGGGCGTCCCCGGCCTATCGGGTCTACCTGGACGAGCTGGATTCCGGCTCCTACCGGAACATCGTTATGGTCCGGTCTATCCAAGGCTTCGGGACAAAACCCCTCCTCCTGCCCGCCCCCCGGCCCTGGGCACCCTTCCCGGAAAAGGACGAGCCCCGGTCCCCGGGGATCTTCGACCACGGATCCCGGATCCGCCGTCGACAGGTGGCCCTGGTCTTCAACGCCTACGACTCCGCGGAGGGCCTGACGGGGGTGCTGAACACCCTGGCGGATTACCGCATCCGGGCCACCTTCTTCGTGAACGGGGAGTTCGTCCGCCGCAACCCCGGAGCCGCCCGCCTGATCGCCGAGAGCGGCCACGAGACGGGCAACATGTTCTTCACGACCTACGACCCCACGGACGCCCGGTTCCGGGTGGACGCGGACTTCGTCAAGCGGGGACTGGCCAGGACGGAGGACGAGTATTTCGCGTCCACGGGACGGGACTTTTCCCTCCTCTGGCACACCCCCCACTACTCCACGAGCACGGAGATCCTGGACGCCGCGGCCCGGATGAACTACACCTTCGTGGGACGCGACGTGGACCCCCTGGACTGGGTCAGCGAGACCGAGGGCAAGTCCGTGCCGGGGCTCTACCTGGACGCCCGCAGGATCGTGGAACGGGTCCTGGCCAAGGTAAAGCCCGGTTCCATCGTGCCGGTCCGGATCGGCATACCCGAGGGGGGCCGCCAGGACTACCTCTTCCGGGAGCTTTCGCTCCTGGTGAACGGCCTGCTGGCGGAGGGCTACGAGATCGTGCCCGTGTCCACCCTGATCGAGCACGCCCGGTGAACGCCGAACGCTTCCGGCTGTCCCTGCCGGACATAGCCTTTTCCGTCACCGAGGAGGACATACTCCGTCTGGAGGGCGGGGACTGGGGCAAGGCCGTCATCGGCCAGCCCCGGGCCCTGGAAGCCCTGCTCATGGGAACGGGTATCCGCGCCAAGGGCTACAACATCTACGTTTCCGGCGCCCCCGGAACCGGCCGGCGCACCGCGGTGATGCAGATCCTGTCCGAGGTTCCCCCGAATCCCGACGCCCTGCGGGACCGGGCCTACGCCTACAACTTCCGCTCCCCCCTGGAGCCCCGGGCCCTTTCCTTCCCCCGGGGGCAGGCCCGGGCCTTCAAGAAGGACCTTCATGCCCTGGTGGAGAACATGAAGAAGCTGGTCCGCCTGCAGACCGAGAGCGCGGACTTCAAGGGCCGCCTGGATACCGCCACCCGGGAGGTGGAGGCGGAGGAAACCCGCAGGCTTTCGGAATTCGAGGCCGAGCTGGCCGTACAGGGCTTCCGGATCGCCCAGTCCCAGGACGAGGAGGGATCCGCCACCACGGACATCGTACCCCTCCGGAACGGGGAGCCCTCTGACTTCGACGCCCTGAAGGCCGAGGCGGCCGCGGGCACCCTGACGGAGGAGGAGTTCGACCGGCTCCGGAACTCCTACTACGATTCCATGGACCGCCTGAAGCGGCTCTTCGCGGAGCTTAGGCGGGGACGGGTGGAACTGGAGCGGCGCCTGGAGAACCTTCGCCATGAAGCCCTCAGACCCTTCGTCCTGGCGGAGACGGAGCTCCTGCGGAAGCGGTATCCGGATCCCAGGGTCCACGCCTGGGTCTCGGACCTGGAGAAGGACCTTCTCCAGCATCTGCGGCTCTTCCTGGCCGACCCGGAGCCCGAACCGGCCCCGGCCGCCCGGCGTCCCGTGCCCCCCCTGGCCCGGTACGGACTTAACATCCTGGTGGACAACGGCCAGACCGAACGCCCCCCGGTGATCCTGGAAAACCACCCCTCCGCGGTCAACCTGTTCGGCTTCGTGGAACCCCGTCCGGACGAGCGGGGAGACAACCGGGCTGCCTACCTGAAGATCCGCCCCGGAGCTTTCCACCGGGCGGACGGGGGTTATCTCATCCTGCGCGCCGAGGACATGGTCCAGGACGAGGAAGCCTGGCTCTGGATGAAGCGGGTCCTTCAGACGGGGGCCGTGGAGATCCAGCCCTCCGCGGGGCCCTTCGGGTCCCCCGGGGCCCCCACCAAACCGCAGGCCGCGGAGGTGGACGTCAAGGTCATCCTCCTGGGCGGGGAGATGACCTACGACGCCCTCTACGCCGCGGACCCGGACTTCCAGAAACTCTTCAAGGTCTACGCGGAGTTCGACTCCACCATGCCCCGGAACGACGAGACCATGCGGGAGTATGTGGCCTTTATCCGGAAGATCATCCGGGAGGAGGGCCTTCTGCCCGCGGATCCCGACGCCATCGCGGCCGTGATGGAGTACGGGGTACGCCTGTCGGAGCACCGGAACCGCCTGTCCACCCGGTTCAGCCTGATCGCGGACCTCCTCCGGGAGGCTTCCTGGCACGCCGGCCGGGCCGGGCGGACGGCCATGGACGCGGGAAGCGTAACCACCGCGGTCAGCTCCCGGTCCTACCTGGCCAACCTGCCGGAGGAAAAGGTGGAGGAGATGATCGCCTCGGGGCAGATCATCCTCCAGGTGTCCGGCGCCGCGGTGGGGCGGGTGAACGGGCTCGCGGTCCACGACCGGGGCTACTACGCCTTCGGCCTGCCCGCGGTGATCTCCGCCCAGGTGTCCCCGGGGGAGAACGGGGTCATCAACATCGAGGGCGAATCGGGGCTCTCGGGGGAGATCTACGACAAGGCGGTCCTGATCGTGGAGGGTTTTTTGCGGAGCCGCTACGCCCGGGGCTTCCCCCTCATGGTCTCCGCCAGCATCTGCTTCGAGCAGTCCTACACGGCCATCGAGGGAGACTCCGCGTCCTCCACCGCGGTCTACGCCCTCCTGTCCGCCATCGCGGGGGTCCCCCTTCGGCAGGACATAGCCGTAACCGGTTCGGTCAACCAGATGGGCCAGATACAGCCCGTTGGGGGCATTACGGAAAAGGTCGAGGGCTTCTACCAGGTCTGCCGGAGGGCGGGATTCACGGGGACCCAGGGCGTCCTGATCCCCCGGCAGAACGCCGTGAACCTGACCCTTTCCCGGCCCGTGCAGGAAGCCCTTCGGGAGGGGCGGTTCCGGATCTGGGCGGTCTCCACCATCGACGAGGGCGTCGAGGTCCTCACCGGAATGAGCGCGGGCGGTCCGAACGAAAAGGGGGAGTTCCCGTCGGACTCCTTCAACGCCAAAGTCCGCAGGGAGCTCCAACGGATGGCCCGGACCATCAAATCCTATTTAGGGTAGAGAGTATGGTTTATTATTTGAAAATTCAGAATCTTTCCGTTATCCTAGGAAACGATATTATCCCAACAAGTGTGAAAGGTCTGGACAATGGCCGCAAATGAGCTCGTAGTCGACGTATCGAAGATCAAGAAGGCGGTCCACAGCGCCATCCCCCTCACGATCACGACCTACACCCTCCCCCACGAGATCGAGATCTACCTGGAGGAGGTTCTGGACGTGTTCCTGGGCGAATTGGGGCAGAAGAAGCTAAAGGACTACCTGGTCTACTGCCTCCGGGAACTTGCCGTGAACGCCAAGAAGGCCAACACAAAGCGGGTGTACTTCGAGACCCGGGGCCTGGCCATCAACGACCCCTCGGACTACGAGGAGGGCATGAAGGGCTTCAAGTCGGACACCCTGGAGAACATCGCCTGGTACCTGGCCAAGCAGAAGGAAAAGGGCTACTACATCAAGATCGTCCTCCAGGCGAAGGGATCCACCGTGGTCCTGGAGGTGCGGAACAACGTGGAGATCAACCGCACCGAGTACGTGCGCATCCACGACAAGCTGGCCCGATCCCGGAAATACACCAGCCTGGAGGAGGCCCTCCAGCAGGTCCTGGACCCCTCGGAAGGGGCCGGGCTGGGACTGGTGATCCTAGTGCTCATGCTGAAGAAGATAGGCCTGGACGAGGAGTGCTTCGACATCCGGGCCGAGAGCGGGGAGACCCTCGCCCGGATCACCGTGCCCGTGGAGGCCACCCGCATCGAGTCCCTGTCCAAACTCACCGACGAGATCGTGCGGCAGATCACTTCCCTGCCCCATTTCCCGGACAACATCGTGGCGGTCCAGAAGCTCCTGGCGGATCCCAAGAGCGAGATGGTGGACATCGCCCGGCACATCTCCACGGACCCCGCCATGACCGCGGACCTCCTCAAGCTGGTCAATTCCGCCCAGTTCATGCTGCCCAAACGGGTGGACAACATCGTGGACGCCGTGAAGCTGGTGGGACTCAAGGGCATCCGGAACCAGCTGTACTCCTACGGGGCCCAAAAGCTCCTGGGAGACGACACGGACACTAAAAAGAAGCTCTGGGACCATTCCTACCGTACCGCCTATTACGCCTACAACCTGGTCAAGAACTTCAAACCCGCCAAGCGGCACATCCTGGACGACGCCTACGTGGGCGGCATGCTCCACGACATGGGCAAGATCGTCTTCTCCACGGTCCACCCGGACCTGCTGGACCGCATCCGCGCCTTCTGCGGGGAGAAGGACATCCCCGTGCAGACCTTCGAGGACATCGCCGGCGGTATGAACCATGCGGAGATAGGCGCACGAATCGCGGAAAAGTGGAATTTCCCCGAGTCCCTGGTGGCTTCCATCCGCTTCCACCACGAGCCGGGCCTGATGACCACGGATTACAAGGACGTCGTGTTCGCCGTATACCTGGCCAACGCCTTCTGCGAGCTCGAGAACGGCGGCATGACCTGGGAACAGCTGGAGCCCCTGGTGATACAGGATTACGGCTTCCAGGGGGAGGCGCAGCTCCGCAAGATCGTGGAGCAGTTCAGCGAGGGCTTCAACAAGGAAACCCGCAGGCTGGCCGGGGAAGCCGGGAAGAAAGCGTAGGCGCCCCGCCGCCGCCGGAGGAAATCCTCGTGAACGAGCCCAAGGATTCCGCGGGTCCCGGATCCGCCGGTGCCTCCCGGACCGACGCGGTCATAGCCCCTCCGTCCGGCGCGGCCGCCGCGGCCTTCCGGTTGAACGCCCTCCTGGAAGCCGCCATGCCGATCATCACCCCCACGGGGGTCATTCTCGGATTCCTTTTCCCGGGGGTCTTCATCGGATTCCGGCCCTTCATCCCCGTCCTGTTCGGACTCATCACCCTGTCCGGGGCCCTCAAGCTGAAGGCCCGGGACCTGGGCACCGCCGCGGCCAGCCCGATCCCGGTCCTGGGATTCTTCGCGGCCGCCCACGTGGCCATGCCGCTCCTCGCCCTCGGGGTCTCCCGGCTGCTTTTACCTTCGGATACGGACGCGGCGGCGGGCTTCGTCCTGCTCTACTCGGCGCCCACCGCGGTGGCCGGGTTCATATGGGTCTCTCTGCACCGGGGTGACGAGGCTCTGGCCCTGGCCTTGATCCTCCTGGACACCCTGGCCGCGCCCTTCGTCATGCCCTTCACGACCTCCGCCCTTCTGGGCACGTCGATCCGGCTGGACGGACGGGCCATGGCGGCATCCTTGGCCCTCATGGTCCTCCTTCCCACCATGCTGGGGGTGGCCCTGAACGAGGCCAGCCGGGGCCGGATTCCCCGGGCCGTCCGTCCCTACCTGGCGCCCCTTTCCAAGCTCTTCCTGGCCGTCGTGATCGCCGCCAATTCCGCGGCCGTGGCCCCCACGGTGGATTTCTCCCAACCCCGGGTCTGGGCCGTCGGGGCGATCGGGATCGGCCTGACTTCCGCCGCCTTCGTCCTGGGCAAGACCCTGGGCCTCGTGCCGGGGATCGGGCCGGCCCGGAGACGGGGCCTCGTGTTCACAGTGGGCATGCGGAACATCAGCGCCGTGGCCACCATCGCCATCGCCTTCTTCCCCGAGGCCGCCGCCCTGCCCGCGATCCTGGGCATGTTCTTCCAACAGACCCTGGCCGCGGTGTTCGGGCGGATCCTGCTGGGAAAGCCCGGGAGTCCCAGATCCAACAAGATCAACAAGATAGGACCCGATGAACAAGATGATTGAAAGCGACTAAATCAATCTTTCAAGATCATCCTGTTCATCCTTCTTCATCTTGTCCATCCTGTCTGCCCTATGGTTTGAGGTCGTTCTCGATAAGCCTCTCCAGGAACACCAGCATCCAGTGCTGTAGGCCGAAGAACTCCGCTTCCAGAGCCGCGGCCTCCCTGCCGACGTAGCGGAAGTGCCAGCTCTCCCAGTCGTAGCCGGTGACGCTTTCCGCTCCCCTCGGATAGGACAGGGAAAAGCCGAATCGGCGGGCATTGGCGGCCATCCACAGCCCCGCCTCGGATTGCGCGAAGCTGTTGTCGATGGAGCCGAAATCCACCACCGTGCCCAGCTGGTGCTGGGAATGCCCGGGCCTGGCCGACACCCGGTCCGCGGCGTCCCGGCCCATCTCGCGGACATGCCGGGCGTAGACCTCGGTCTGGTATCCGTAGGAACGGTAGGCCGAGGAGAAGACCAGGGTCACCCCGGCCGCCTTGGCCTCGGCGTCCATTTCCCGGGCGGCCTCCGCGGCGGGTTTGCGGAGGCGGAGGTCCCGGCGGGAAAGGGCGAAGGGATATTCCGTCAGGGAAACCAGGTCCCCGGGCTCGTAGTCCGGAGGGAGGGAGTTATCCTTGTCCACCCGTCTCAGGAGGATGGGGTCCGACGCGTCCGCGGCCGACGCGGCCCGGACCAGCGCGTCGAAGCGTTCCGGCGCGGCCTC
>JBGSPT010000272.1:0-12335 GCA_041738475.1 Treponematales bacterium | reverse complement strand
GATTCGGCTGCGGCCTTGGCCTCCCCGGCGGCCCGGCGGGCTGCGGGCACCACGGGACGGTACTCGGGCCCGATCCCCAGTTCCTTGCACAGGAGGTCGGCCTTCTCCAGGGCGGCCTTGTCCGCCATGCCCATCATGTATTCGCTGGCGCAGCGGAGGTATCGCCGGACCACCTCCTGCTTGGCCGCCTCCCTGCAGGCCTCGTCGTCCACGACGGCGAAGCCTGCGCGGTTCACCCCCATCTCCGTGGGGGACCGGTAGGCCGCGTCGCCGTCGGTGATACGCTCCAGGATGGCCCTAAGGATGGGGAAGGATTCCACGTCCCGGTTGTAGTTCACCGAGGTCTGGCCCGCCGCCTCCAGATGGAAGGGATCGATGAGGTTGAAATCCTTGAGATCCAGGGTGGCGGCCTCGTAGGCGATGTTCACGGGGTGTTTCAGGGGGAGATTCCAGATGGGGAAGGTCTCGAACTTGGCGTACATTGCCTTGAGCCCGGCCCGGTGCTCGTGGTAGACCTGGGACAGGCAGGTGGCCATCTTGCCGGAGCCCGGACCCGGACCGGTCACGACCACCAGGGGCTTGGTCGTCTCGATCCGGGGATTGGCTCCGTAGCCCTCCTCGGAGACGATGAGGTCCACGTCCGTGGGATAGCCCTTGGTGGGGGAGTGGGCGTAGACCGTCAGGCCCCGGTTCTCCAGCTTGGTCCGGAAGGCGCGGGCGGCGGATTGTCCTTCCCAGCGGGTGATCACCACCGCAGAGACCGCCAGGCCCCACTCCGACAGGTCGTCGATCAGGCGCATGGCGTCGGCGTCGTAGGTGATGCCGTAATCCGCCCGGATCTTGCGGTGCTCGATGGCCCCTGCGTGTATGCACAGGACGATCTCCGCGTCCCCCTGAAGCTCCTTGAGCAGGCGCACCTTGACGTTCGGGTCGTAGCCGGGCAGGACCCGGGCGGCGTGGAAATCCGCCAGGAGCTTTCCCCCGAACTCGAGGTAGAGCCGACCCTCGAAGCGGCGCATTCGCTCGCGGATGAAGGAAGCCTGCTCCCGGATGTACAGTTCGTTGTCGAAACCCTTGGTGCCCGTCATGTACTTCCTCCTGAACCCCGGGAGTGTACCGTAGGAAGGCGGCGGTGCGCCAGGGCTGGAGATCCGGTCCGAGGACTCGGGGCTTATTCCGGATAGATGGTCCGGACCACCCCGCCGAGCACAGCTCCGGTGTCGACCCGGATCATCTGGGCGTTCACTTCGTAGCCGTCCTGGACCGGGGTGATGGTCCCGGTGACGATGATCTGGGCGCCCAACTGCCTTCCGAGCAGAAGCTGGGTGCCCGGATCGGCCAGGGCGGAGACCTGGAACGACTGCTCCTCCAGGATGCGATCCAGGGCCGTCCGGCTGACCAGCGTCAGCGGGCGTTCCTCTTCATGGATGGCGTTCGCGATGCCCGTGCCCAGGAGGTTCAGGACATAGTCGCTGCGGGGGCTCTCCCGGCGGTCCTCCAGGAAATAATAGACCGCGATCGTATCCTTCGATTCATAGGGGAGGAACTCCAGGAGCTCCCAGGACAGGTCCGCAAGGACATCCGCGGGCGTACCGAGGGTGGCGCAGCCGGAAAGGGCGGCGGCCAGGGCGAGAACGGCGGCGATACCCGGATTACCTTTGCATGGGATCTTCATGAGGATAAGTATACTCCGAATCCTCCGCCCCGCAAGCGCGGACCGTCAAGGCTTCGGGGTGCTCTTCCGCGCCCGGGTCACGCCGAAGATCACCAGGGCCGCCACCACACAGCCCAGGGTCACGCCCCGGGTCAGATCCAGGGTCTCTCCGTACACGAGGACCCCGACCAGGAGCTGGAGGGTCGGGGAGATGTACTGCAGAAGGCCCAACTTGGAAAGGGGAAGCCGGACCACCCCGGCTGCGTAGGACAGGAGGGGCACGGCGGTCACGGGACCCGCCAGGGCAAGGAGTACCGTGTTCAGGGTGCCCAGGTTGCCGAAGGCTCCCCTTCCGGCTTTTTGCTCCAGCAGGAGGAAGACCAGGGCAAAGGGAAAGGCCGCGGCGGTCTCCAGGGTCAGCCCCGTAAGGACGTCCACGCTGGCCATCTTCTTCACTAGGCCGTACAAGGCGAAGGTGAAGGCCAGGGACAGGGCGATCCAGGGAAGGCGCCCGTAGGACAGGGCCTGGACGGCGATGCCCAGGCCCGCGACCAGGTAGGACAGGATCATACCCCGGTCCAGGCGCTCCCGGAGCACCAGGGCTCCCAGGGCCGCCGAGACCAGGGGATTCAGGTAGTAGCCCAGGGAGGTTTCCAGGATCTGGGAGGCGATGACCGCCCAGATGTAGATTCCCCAGTTGACGCTGATCAAGGCGCCCGCGGCTGCGGTGGAGAGCAGTCGCTTCCACGAATGGAAGACCTCCGTCAGGATCCTGCCCCGGCGCAGCAGGAAGGTCAGGGCAAGGGTGAAGAAGAAGGCCCAGAGGATGCGGTGCGCGAGGATCTGGAAGGCCGGGACCCCGGAAAGGCTCTTCCAGTACAGGGGAAAGAGCCCCCACATCCCGAAGGCGGCGATCCCGAAGAGAATTCCCTGTGCTTCGGCGGAGCGGGGACCCCGGTCCGGATTCTGCATGTCGGCTCCTTGACTAGGAAAACGAAACGGCCGCCCCGGGGGCGGCCGTTCTGTGGGGTAGCCCGGGGGCTACTTCTTGTTGGCCAGTGTCGCCTTGCAGGTCTTGCAGATCTTGGTCTTCTTGCCCTCGATCTCCTGCTCGTAGAGGACCTTGACGCCCTCCCGCTTGCAGACCGGGCAGGTGCCCCGGCCGCCCGCGACCTGGTCGCGCAGTCCCTTCCCGCGATGAGCCTTGGACATACTCCCCCTCCCCTACTCGGCCTTGGCCGCGGCGGCCTTCTTCTCGGCCTTCTTCGCCTTGGCGGCGGCTTTCTTGGCGTTCTTCTCGTCGTCGACCTTGCGGTCCACCAGCTCGAGGATCACCAGCTCCGCGGCGTCCTGCTTGCGGAATCCGATCTTCAGGATCCGGGTGTATCCGCCCGGCCGGTCCTTCATGCGCGTGCCGATGTCCTGGAAGAGCTTCACCAGGACGGCCTCGTCCATGATCTTCCGGGCGGCGAGGCGGCGGTTGTGCACGGAGTCAACCTTGGCCCGGGTGATCTCCTTTTCCGCGAAGCGGCGGACTTCCAGGGCCTTGGCCTTGGTGGTCACGATCCTCTCATGCTTGAAAAGGACCGTCATCATGTTCCGCATCAGGGCCTTGCGGTGGGACGCGTTCCGATTCAGCTTGTTGAAGCCCTTCTTATGATTCATTCGACTCTTCCTTCTGCATGGAAAGTTTCAGGTGGTTCCGGAGTTCCGTGTAGTCCGGCATGCCCAGATCCAGGTTCCACTCCTTGAGCTTGTCCTTGATCTCCTGGAGGGACTTCTTTCCGAAGTTCCGGGTCTTGGCGATGTCGTCCTCGGTCTTGCGGGTCAGGTCCCCGATGGTCTTTATGTTGGCGTTCTTGAGGCAGTTCGAGGACCGGACGGAGAGCTCCAGCTCCTCCACCGGGGTGTTCAGGATCTGGCGGATCCTCTCCTCGATCTCGTCGTTCTCGTCGTCGGCGCCTATCTCACCCTCGTCGAAATTGACGAAGATGGAGAAGTGGTCCTTGGCGATCTTGGCGGCCTCGGCCAGGGCGTCCTCGGGCTTGAGGGTCCCGTCGGTCCAGACCTCCAGGAGGAGCTTGTCGTAGTCCGAGCGGTGCCCCACCCGGGTCGGTTCCACGGAGTACCTCACCTTCTTCACGGGGGAGAAGATGGCGTCCATGGGGATGGTGCCGACCACCTCGATGTACTTCTCGTTCACCTCGCTCGGGACGTAGCCCCGGCCCAGGTCGATCTGCATCTCCAGGTCCAGCTTGACGCCGTCCATGATGGTACAGATCCGTATCTCGGGGTTCAGGACCTCCAGGCCCTTGTCCTGGCCCAAGGAGGCGCCGGTGATGTCGGCGGGCCCGGCAAGCTCGAAGAGGAAGGTCCCCTGCTCCTCGTCGTTCGGCAGCCGCAGGCGCAGCTGCTTGAGGGCGTTCAGGACCTCGATGGTGTCCTCGACGACGCCGGGGATGGTCTCGAACTCGCTGGTCACGGTGTGCTGGGCGCCGTCGGAGTCGGTCCGCACCAGGCGCACGGCGGTTATCGCGTAGCCCTGGATCGAGGAGAGGAGGATACGGCGCAGCGTATTGCCGATCGTGGTGCCGTACCCGGGCTCGAAGGGATACGCGATGAACTTGCCGTACGTGGAGGAACTCTCGCTCGTTTCGTAGGTGATGCCTTTCGGCCGCTTGAATCCCTTGAGCAGGTTCTTTCGCGCCATGTCCTCTCCTTACTTCGAGTAAAGCTCGACGACGAGCTGCTCGCGGATGTCGCCCATGTCGGTGATATCCTGACGCGCGGGCACGGCCACGAACTTGCCGGCCAGGGCGTCGGGATCCACGGAGAGCCAGGGCATGACCCCGCTCCGGGTATATTCCTGGAGGGCGGCCTTTATCAGCTCCAGCTTCTGGGAGGTCGGGTGGATGGCCACGGCGTCTCCGGGCTTGACCGAGAAGGAGGCGACGTTCACGCGCTTGCCGTTCACGGTCACATGCCCGTGCAGCACGAGCTGGCGGGCCTGGGACCTGGAGGTGGCGAAGCGCAGGCGGTAGACCACGTTGTCCAGGCGGCGCTCCAGCAGGGCGAACAGGTTGTCGCCGGTCTTGCCGGGCATGCGGAGGGCCTTCTCGTAGGCCAGGTGGAACTGCTTCTCCATGAGGCCGTAGGTCCGCTTGAGCTTCTGCTTCTCCCGGAGCTGGACGGCGTAGTCGGAGACCTTGCCGGCCCGGGCCTTGGGATTCTTGCCGGGAGCGGGCCGCTTCCGGTTGATCGGGCATTTGTCGCTCTTGCAGCGCTCGCCCTTGAGGAACAGTTTTTTCCCTTCGGCGCGGCAGAGCCGGCATCGGGGTCCAATGTAACGGGCCATCTAGGTATCCTCCCCCAGCCTCAGATGCGGCGCGCCTTGGACGGGCGGCAGCCGTTGTGCGGTATCGGCGTCACGTCGTTGATGCTCTTGACCTTGAGGCCAAGTGCGCCCAACTGGCGGATCGCCGACTCGCGGCCCACTCCGGGGCCCTTCACGTAGACGTGCACCTCCCGGAGGCCCACGTTCAGGGCCTTCTGGACGGCCACCTCTGTAACGGACTGGGCGGCGAAGGGGGTGGACTTCTTCGCCCCGCGGAATCCCATGCCCCCGGAGGAAGCCCAGGAGATCGCGTTGCCGTTGAGGTCGGTCACGGTGATGATGGTATTGTTGAAGGTTGCCTGAATGTAGACGTTCCCCTCGTATACGCTCTTCTTCTCTTTCTTCTTCTTGGCGACGGCCACTTCTCTATCCTCCCTAACCTAGGCCTTCTTCTTCCCGGCCACGGTCTTCCTCTTGCCCTTGCGGGTTCGGGCGTTGGTCCGGGTTCGCTGGCCGTTGACCGGGAGGCCCTTCCTATGGCGGAGGCCCCGGTAGCAGCCGATATCCATGAGCCGCTTGATGTTGAGCGCGACTTCGGAGCGGAGGCGGCCCTCCACCTTGTAGTCGTTCTCGATCACCTTGCGGAGCTCGTTGATCTCCTCGTTGGACAGGTCGTTGATCAGCTTGTCCGGATCGATCTTCACGCTGTCGCAGATCTTCCGAGCGCTGGTCCTGCCGATCCCGAAGATGTAGGTGAGAGCTATCTCTACGTGCTTGTTGGGGAGGTCCACTCCCGCGATACGTGCCATGGGGTATTCCTCCTCAACCCTGCTTCTGCTTGTGCTTGGGATTGTCGCAGATTATCCGGACGATGCCGTTCCGCTTGATCACCTTGCATTTATCGCAAATGCGCTTGACGCTGGTCCTGACTTTCATGCCTTCCTCCACGGTCCAATAAGTCTTCTTTGTACCACGCTATAGCCGACCGAGTCCATAGACCGGCGCCGGGCTACAGGTTCCGGGGCTTTATATGCCCCTTCCGGGTCAGGCCGTCGTGATGGTGCATCTTCAACAGAGCTTCGACCTGGCTCATGGTGTCCAGGTCGACTCCCACCAGAATGAGGAGCGAGGTCCCGCCCAGCAGGTACGCGAGCTCGCTCGGGAAGTTGAAGAGGCGCTGAACGACGGTCGGAATCAGCGCGATCAGCGCGAGATAGAGGGCGCCCGGCAGGATGATCCTGTTCAGGATCCGGGTCAGGTACTCCTCCATCTTCTCGCTGCGGATACCCGGGATGGACCCCCCGTTCTCCCGGATGTTCTTGGAGATCTCCTGGGGGTTCAGGGTCACCTGGGTGTAGAAGTACGCGAAGAAGATGATCAGCAGGATGTAGAGCACCTGGTACCATACTCCCGAGGGGGAGAGCCAGGCGGTGAAATCCCGGATCCACTTGGCCTTTGCCGCGGGCCCGCCCAGAAGCTGGAGGGGCAGGGTCAGGAGGGATGAGGCGAAGATCACCGGAATGACCCCGGAGGGGTTGATCTTGAAGGGGATGTAGGTGTTCTGGGCGCCGTACATCCGCCGGCCCACCACGCGCTTGGCGTAGTTGATGGGGATCTTCCGCTGGCCCTGCTGTTCGAAGATGACCAGGGCTATGACCGCGGCGAAAAGGAGCAATACGACGATGGCGAACACAGGGTTGATCTCGTTGCTGGTGATCCGCTGCCACAGGGCGAAGAGGGCGTTGGGCAGACGGGCCACGATGCCGGCAAAGATCAGCAGGGAGATACCGTTCCCGATCCCGCGCTTGGTGATCTGCTCGCCGATCCAGATGAGGAACATGGATCCCGTGGTGACCGTGATTATGGCCACGAAGGTGTACATAGCCTCGCCTATGGTCAGGGCGCCGGGGATGGTCTTGGCCCAGGCTATGACCGACAGGGACTGCACGACGCAGACGCCGACCGCGCCGATGCGGGTCCAGCGGGCGATCTTCTTGCGTCCGCCCTCCTCCTCCGCGACCTTCTTCAGCTTCGGGAAGACCACGATGAGGAGCTGCATGATGATCTGGGTGGAGATGAAGGGCATCACGCCCAGCATGAACACCGAGAAATTCTTGAAGGCGCCGCCCGCGAAGAAGTCGAGATAGTCCGTGATCCCGCCCCCGGAGGTCTGGCTCTTGAAGTAGACCGCCAGGGCCTGGGCGTTGATGCCCGGGATGGGCAGGTACGCCCCCACGCGGAATACGAAAAGCCAGAACAGGGTGTACGTGATCCGGTCCCGGAGTTCCTTGATCCTTAAGATGTCGCCTAACGGATTGCCTGCCATGGATCCCTACCTTCCTTACGCCGTGTCCGGTCTACCGGGACTCGATCTTGCCGCCGGCCTTCGAGATCTTTTCGGAGGCGGAGGCGGAAACCTTGTCCACGACGAAGGTCAGGGCCTTCGTGAGTTCGCCGGAGCCGAGCACCTTGATCGGGGATCCGGCCTTGCTTACCAGCCCGCACTTGAGCAGGGTGACCGCGTCCACGGTGTCCCCGGCCTGGAACTTGGCCTCTATGGCGCCCAGATTCACCACCTGGTATTCCTTCTTGAACGGGTGATTCGAGAATCCCCGGTGGGCCAGGCGCCGGTACAGGGGCATCTGGCCGCCCTCGAAGCCCGGGTACGTCTTGCCGCCGGACCGGGAATTCTGGCCCTTGTTGCCCTTTCCGGCGGTGCCGCCCAGACCCGAGCCCTGCCCGCGCCCGACGATCTTCTTGGCGTGGGTAGCCCCCTCGGGGCGGTGAAGGTTGAAGTCGCTCATCCTTCGATCTCCTTGACTTCCACGAGGTGGGCGACCGCGGCCACCATCCCGAGGACGGCGGGGGTCGCTTCCTGTACCGTGGTGGAACTGATCTTCCGCAGGCCGAGGGAGCGGACGGTGGCCCTCTTCTCGGGCTTCTGCCCGATCACGCTGCGCACGAGCTTAATCTCGATCTTCTTGGTTTCGGTCTTCTTCCTAGGCATGGCATCAACCCCACATGTCCTTGATGGTCTTGCCGCGGTTCTTGGCAACCACCTTGGCGTCCATCATGCTCTCGATGCCGGCGAACACGGCGCGGACGACGTTGTTCGCGGTGCGGGCTCCCACGCTCTTGGCCAGGACGTCCGTGACGCCCCCGGCTTCCATGACCGCCCGGACCGCGCCTCCGGCGATGATGCCGGAACCGGGACAGGCGGGCTTCATGATGACCTTGGAGGCCTTGTACTCCCCGATGAGGTCGTGGGGAAGGGTGCCGTTCTTCACCGGCAGTCGGATCATGGCCCGTTTGGCCTTGTCGATGCTCTTGCGGATGGCCTCGCTGACGTCCTTGGCCTTGCCGAAGCCGAAACCGACGTTGCCGGCCCGGTCTCCCACCACGGTGAGGGCGGAGAAGGAGAAGCGTCGGCCTCCCTTGACCACCTTGGCCGTGCGGTTCAGCTTAACGAGCTTCTCGACGAAGCCGTCGTTCCGGGAATCGCGGTCGCCCCTGTCCCTGTCTCTTCCTCTATTCTCCACGGTTTCCCCCTAGAACTCTATGCCGGCCTTGCGGGCCCCGTCGGCGATGGCTTTCACGATTCCGTGATACTTGTAGCCATTCCGGTCGAAGACCACGGTCCCGATCTTCTTGTCCTTGAGCCGCTTGCCGATCTCCTCGCCGAGCTTGGAGCCTCCCTCCAGGTTGGCCTTCACGGCCTTGAGGGACTCCTCCAGGGTGGAGGCGGCGGCCAGGGTCTTGCCGGCCTGGTCGTCGATCACCTGGACGTACAGGTAGCGGTTGCTCTTGTATACCGTCATCCGCGGGCGCTCCGGGCTCCCTTCCAGGTTCTTCCGGACGTGGATCTTGCGCTGATCGCGCCTGCGGAGCTTGGATTCCAGTTCCTTCGTGCTCATTAGGTGCCTGCCTTACTTCACGCCGGTCTTGCCGACCTTCTTGCGGACGATCTCGGTTTCGTAGCGGATGCCCTTGCCCTTGTAGGGCTCGGGCTTCCGGAGGCCCCGGATCTCGCTGGCGAACTTGCCCACCAGCTGCCGGTCGTGGCCGGAGACGACGATCTTCTGGCCGTTCATCTCCACGGCCGCCGAAATCCCCTTGGGAAGGCCGACCATCACGTCATTGGAATACCCGAGGGACAGGACTAAAATATCGCCCTGCAGCTCGGCCTTGTACCCGACTCCGTTTATTAGGAGCGCCTTGGAGAAGCCCTGGGACACGCCCTGGACCATATTGTTCACCAGGTTCCTGTAGAGCCCGTGGAAGGCCCGGGAGGGCTTCTGGTCATCCTTGCGGGTGACCTCCACGATATTGTCCTTGACGGCTATCTCCACGGAATCGTTATAGTCCTGGGACAGCTTCCCCTTGGGGCCCTCGACGGTGACGATCCGGTTCTGGACGGTCACCTTGACGCCCTGGGGTATCGCGATCGGCAGTTTTCCTATCCTCGACATGGCTATCCCCTCTTACCAGACCGTACAGATCAGCTCGCCGCCGACCTTCTTCTCTACGGCCTTCCGGCCCGTGGTCACCCCCTCCGAGGTGGAGACGATGACGGTACCATATCCGTTGTGCACACGGGGCAGGGTCTTGTAGCCCGAGTACACCCGCCGGCCCGGCCGGGAGACCTTATCCACGCCGTGGAGGACGGGATCGTTCTCCTCGTCGTACTTCAGGAAGATGCGGATGAAGTTCTGGCCTTCGTTCACGATCTTCTTGAAGTTCTTGATAAAGCCCTCGGTCTTCAGGATCTTGACGATCTCGAGCTTAAGCTTGGAAGTCGGGATATCGACCTTCTCGTGGCGAGCGGAGCTCGCGTTGCGGATCTTCGTCAGCATATCGGCAATGGGGTCCGAAACGCTCATGCCTTCCTCCTACCAGCTCGACTTGACCACGCCCGGGATCATGCCGTGGCTGGCCAGGTCCCGGAAGCATAGACGGCACATATCGAACTTGCGCATATATCCACGCGGGCGGCCGCAGATCTTGCAGCGGCGCACCAGTCGCGTGCTGTACTTCGGCTTTTTTAGGGCCTTCAGTATCATCGCTTTTCTAGCCATCAGACTTCCTCCTACTTCCGGAAGGGCATGCCCATGCGCCCCAGGAGGCTCTTGGCTTCCTTGTCGGACCGGGCGGTAGTGACGATGGCGACGTTCAGTCCCATGATCTTCTCTATCTTGTCGAAGTCGATCTCCGGGAAGATGATCTGCTCCGTGAGGCCGATGGCGTAGTTCCCGTGCCCGTCGAAGGCGTTGGGGTTCACTCCCCTGAAGTCCTTCACCCGGGGGAGAGCCACGTTCATGAAGCGGTCCAGGAATTCCCACATGTAGGCCCCCCGGAGGGTGACCCGGCAGCCGATCTCCTGTCCCTGGCGGATCTTGAAGGTGGCGATGGACTTGCGGGCCTTGGTCTTGACGGCCTTCTGCCCGGTGATGTGGCCCAGGTCCTCGACGGCGGCGTCCAGGATCTTCTTGTTCTCCTTGGCCTCGCCGACGCCCATGGACACCACGACCTTCACCAGCCGCGGCACCTGCATGGCGGAGGAGTAGCCGAACTTCTCCTTGAGCTCCGGCGCCACCTTTTCCTGGTAGATCTTCTTGAGCCGGGGCACGTAGTTCTTCTTCTCAGCCATAGTTACAGAGCCTCCCCGCACTTGCGGCAGACCCGCGCCTTATCCTCGCCCGTGATCTTGTAGCCGATGCGCGTGGGACCGCACTTCTTGCAGACGATCATGAGGTTGGAGAGCTGGAGCGCGGCCTCGATCTCCACGATGCCGCCGCGGTCGTTCTGGTTCTTCTTCCGCATGGCCTTCTTCACCATGTTTACGCCCGCAACGATGGCGCGGCCCTTGTCGCGGTCGATGCGGATGATCTTCCCCTGCTTGCCCCGGTCCTTACCGGCGATGACCTGGACGAGGTCGTCCTTGCGGAGTTTAAACTTCGCGGTGTTGTCCATCATCCTGATCTCCTAGAGGACCTCGGGGGCGAGCGAGACGATCTTCATGTAGTCCTTCTCGCGGAGTTCGCGAGCGACGGGCCCGAAGATGCGCTTCCCCTTGGGGTTCTTGTTCGCGTCGACGAGAACGCAGGCGTTGTCGTCGAACCGGATATAGGTTCCGTCGGGGCGGCGGTATTCCTTGTGCGTCCGCACGATGACCGCCTTCTCGATGGTACCCTTCTTGACGGCGGAGTTGGGGATCGTCGTACGCACGGCCACGACGACGATGTCGCCGACGCCGGCGTAGCGGCGCTTGGACCCGCCGAGCACCTTGATGCACTTGACCGTCTTGGCGCCCGAGTTGTCCGCCACGTTCAGCATGGATTCAACCTGGATCATAGCGTGTCCCTACCCTCGCCTTATTTCGCCCGCTCGAGGATCTCGACCAGACGCCATCGCTTGTCTCGGCTGAGGGGCCGGGACTCGATCACGCGGACGGTATCGCCGATATGGGCCTCGTTGTTCTCGTCATGGGCCTTGAAGCGCTTGGAGCTCTTTACGTATTTCTTGTAAAGAGGATGCAGCTTCCTCGTGACGACCTCGATCACGATGGTCTTGTCCATCTTGTCGCTGGCCACGATCCCCGTAAGGGTCTGCTTGCCCTTCCTGACGTTCTGTACGACCTGTTCCACGTTCGTCTCCCTTAGGCCCGGGCCGCTTCGGACTCGTGCTGATGGATCAGCGTGTTGAGCCGGGCGATCTGTCGGCGCATGTTCCGCTTCTCAAGGGGGTTCTCGACGTGGCCGATCACCATCTTGAAGCGGAGGTCCATGTACTTCTTCCGGAGTTCCTCGCGCTTGACCAGGAGCTCCTCGTACTTCAATTCCTTGAAAGAATTCTTCATCGGATCACTCCATCTCCAGGTCCGTGCGGGCCACGAACTTGGTCCGGATGGGAAGCTTGGAGCCCGCGAGGCGCATGGCCTCCGCGGCGGTCGCACGCTCCACGCCGGACAGCTCGAACATGACCGTGCCGGGCTTCACCACGGCAACCCAGTACTCCGGTCCGCCCTTGCCCTTTCCCATGCGGGTTTCCAGGGGTTTCTTGCAGAAGGGCTTGTCCGGGAAGATCCGGATCCACATCTTTCCGCCCCGCTTGATGTAGCGGTTGAGGGCCACGCGGGCGGCCTCGATCTGGCGGTTGGTGATCCACATGGGCTCCAGGCACACAAGGCCGAATTCCCCGAAGGAAACCTCGTTGCCTCCGGTCGCCTCGCCGTGGATGCGGCCCCGCTGGACCTTTCTGTGCTTGACTCGCTTGGGTGAAAGCATATCTAGCTCCTAGCCTCGCGGCGCTCGGGTCGCTCGCCCCGGTCGAAGCGGCCGCGGCCGCCTT
>JBGSPT010000270.1:0-2789 GCA_041738475.1 Treponematales bacterium | reverse complement strand
CTTACCGGGGGCCGTCCCCTCCTGACTCCCTCCTGGGTGAAGCGCTTCCTGTACGACTGGAGGGTGTCCTCCGCCCGGGCCGAGGGGGAGCTGGGATACCGGATCACGCCCCTCCCGGACGCCCTGGAAAAGACGGTCCGGGGGCTTCGGACCCGGGGAGGGTACTAAAGGAAGAGTTCGGCCCGCCCTTCGCCTTCCCCCCCGGGGTCGTCCGGGGTATACTCGATCCCGAACCCCCGATCCCGACTCGAGGAAGGCCCCATGCTAGACGCCCGACTGAAACGACTGGCCGAGATTCTCGTGAACTTTTCTGTGGAAGCCAAGCCCGGGGAAAAGGTCCTCATCCAGGGGACCAACGCGGAGATGCCCTTCGTGACAGCCCTGGTGGAGGCGGTCCACGACGCCGGAGCCCTGCCCTTCGTCACCCTACGGGACAAGACCGTGGACCGGGCCCTGGTCCGGCGTTGCTCGGCGGAGCAGATGGAGGCCCAAGCCCGGTACGAGACGGCCCGGATGAAGGAAATGGACTGCTTTATCGGATTCACCGCCAACCGCAACATAAGCGCCTGGTCCGACATCCCCCCGGACAGACTGAAGCTCTACAACGACATCCTGAACCGGAAGGTGCACATGGAGTGCCGGGTGCCGGATACCCGCTGGGTGGTTCTGCGCTACCCGACCCCCGGGATGGCCCAGCTGTCGGGGATGAGCGAGGAGGGCTTCGAGGACTTCTACTTCTCGGTCTGTACCCTGGACTACGCCAGGATGTCCAAGGCCATGGACCCCCTGGTGGACCTCCTGGCCCGGACCGACCGGGTTCGCATCGTCTCCCCCGGGACGGACCTCTCCTTCTCGATCAAGGGCCTTCCGCCGGTCAAGTGCGACGGGAGGATGAACATCCCCGACGGGGAGGTCTACACCGCCCCGGTCAAGGATTCCGTGAACGGGGTCCTGGCCTACAACACCCCCAGCGAGAAGGACGGTTTCACCTTCGAGAACGTGCGGCTGGAGTTCAAGGACGGGAAGATCGTAAAGGCGACGGCCAACGATCCGGAAAGGATCAACGCCGTCCTGGACACGGACCCGGGCGCCCGGTACGTGGGCGAGTTCGCCCTGGGCGTCAACCCGTACATCACCAAGGCCATGAAGGAGACCCTCTTCGACGAGAAGATCGCGGGGTCCATCCACTTCACCCCGGGCAACAGCTACGACGACTGCTTTAACGGCAACCGGTCCGCGCTGCACTGGGACATGGTCTTGATCCAGACCCCCGAGCACGGGGGAGGGGAGATCTGGATGGACGGCCGCCTGGTCCGCAAGGACGGCCGCTTCGTGGTGCCCGAGCTGGAGGGCCTGAACCCGGAAAACCTCGCATGACAGGAGACGCGGCCGCATGAAGCTGGGGATCGGATTCGTCACGGGCCGCAGGGGTTTCCGGAACCTCCTGCGGACCTACATCAACAACTGGAACGAGCACGGCCTCGTGACGGACCGGACCACGGAGCTCCGGCTCTTTGTGGCCTACGACCTGGCCTACTTCAACACCAGCGTCCGGGACTACAAGGGCCTGGATCCCGACCTTGCCGCGTGCCTGCAGGGGATAGACTACTACGGCAGCACGCGGATCCGGGAAGAATCCCGGCTCCTCGTCCGGGAGGGGGTGCTGGACGCCCGGGAGGCTGAGCTCCTGTTCGGAGAAGGCTACGGAAGGAAACGGAACGCGGTGGTCTACGCCGCGGTCCGGAACCGCATGGACGCCCTGCTGTTCATCGACGACGACGAGTATCCCATGGCCGTGTCCGAGGAGGACGGCCTTCTGTCCTGGATGGGACAGGGAGTGGCCAGCGCCCACCTGGAGAGCATCGGGAAGGCGGACCTGACCCACGGCCGCCACTGCGGCTACATCTCGCCCATCCCCTTCGTCCGTTTCGACGGGACCCTGACGGAGGAGGTCTTCGGGGAATACGTGGAGGCCCTGTCCAACGACATCATCAGCTGGGAGAAGATCCGCAGGACGGTCCTGGGCAACCGGGGCATCACCTGGGCCGACCGCTCCGTGATCCGGGACCGCCCGGTGGTCGAGGTTCCCGAGGAGGGGGGGATGAAGTTCATCTCCGGCGCCAACCTCTGCTTCAATCTGGCGCGGATCGAGAGCATCGCCCCCTTCTACAACCCTCCTGGAGCCCGGGGGGAGGACACCTTCCTGGCCACCTGCCTCTCGGACAACACCGTGCTCCGGGTACCCTGCTACACCTTCCACGACGGGTTTTTAACCTACCAGAACCTCCTGCACGGGGTCCTGCCCCGGGAACTCCAGCCCGTGCTGGCGGATGTCCGGCAGACGATATCCCGGTTCGCCCGGGCCTCCGTGGGCTGGACCCGGTACAAGCCCCTGCTGACCTACATCACCCGGCGCGGGGACTTCGAGGCCACCATCGATTCCATGCGCGCCGCCTTCCGCAAGGCCGTGCCCGCCCTGGGGGAGCATTTCCGTACCGCCGAGTTCGACCGCCTCGGGACCGAGCTGGAGGCCTATGCCAAGAACGCTCCCAGGCACTTCGAGTCCTTCGAGAAGACCCGCGTCGCCTGGAAGAAGGCGGTGACCTGGGCCCGGGCGAACCCCGCCGTATGAGCCCGGTTCCCCGCAGGCCCCTCCTTCCCACGGTCATCGTCTTCGCCTTTACGGCTGCGGCCGCAGTCTTCCTGGCCGGGAGCATCCCTGCGGCCTGCCAACCCGGCGCCGCGGCGGCGGGCCCGGCGGCGCTGTACAGCGTCCACGAGGAACGCCT
>JBGSPT010000237.1:0-3604 GCA_041738475.1 Treponematales bacterium | reverse complement strand
CGAAGCCCCGGCCGTCGTCCCGGAGGCTCAGGATGAGGTAAGGGTGAGAGCCCACCAGCCGGAGCTCCACCTTGCCCGCCCCGGCGTGCTTTCGGATGTTGGCCAGGCCTTCCTGGACGGCCCGGTAGAGGACAAGCCGGGTTTCGGGATCCAGCCGCGACTCGTCCCAGCCCAGCTCCTCGATGTCCACGGGAGGACCTCCCCGGCGGTGGTGCTCCGCGGCGAGTTCCCGCAGAGAGGCGGCCAGGCCCGCCTGGTCCAGGTGCAGGGGCGCCAACCCGTATGCCACCCGTCGGAGCTTGTCGATGCTCCCGGCCAGGAGGGCTTTCCCCTCGGGATCGTCCCGGACCGCGGGCCGAAGCCCTAGGCCCCCCAGGTCCTGGAGCACCGAGTCGTGGAGGTAGGAGGCCAGTCCCCGCCGCTCCTCTTCCCGTACCCTCTGGACCAGGGTCAGGAGGCGGTCCCGCCGGACCAGCTCCCCGCGGGCTTCGCGCACCCGGTACAGGGACAGAAGGAAGGCGAAGGACTGGACCAGTATTCCTATGGCCAGGAAGTAGAAGAGGGAGTCGAAGGAAGCCTCCCGCTGTCGCAGAAGCTCGGTGTAGGACCGGCCTACCTGGTAGAGGAGGCGGCGGACCCGGGTCTCCGCCTCGGCGTAGCCGGGGTCCGTACGGGAATCCGGCAGGAGGGCCGCCGCGGTCCGATACACTCCCAGGAGGCGGTCCAGCTCCCGGCCCGCGGGGCCGGGATGGGATCCGGCCAGGGCTTCCGGCACGCGCCTCCAGTCGGAGGGGGAGGGGGCTTCCAGGGCCAGGAGCTCGTCCATGGCCAGAAGCTTTCCTGTGGTCTCCCTCCGGGACCGGGAGATCAGGGCGGTCATGCCCAGGAAGGAGAGCAAAATCAGAATGATCAGGATTCCGTTGGAGTAGGTAGACAGGTCGGCCGAAAATTTCCGGATCATTTGCAGGATAGTATATCCTACAAACGTAGGAAACCGATCGATTTTTCTCGCCTGGCTCGAACGCCCGGGCTTCCCGTCAGCGGCCGCGGCGGCCGCGGTGCTGGCCACTACTGAGCCCAGCTATAAAGACGGAGGCTCATGAGGAACAAGCATTGCTGTTGCCTGAGTAAAATGAGTTATTCTCCTATTGCGTCTGGGCCATTCTATAATCCAAAATATCCAAAATGCTCGGAAGTTATGAAATATGGAGGAGTTCAAGTTGTGCTTGTTTACGTATGCGTCAGACAAGCATCCCTCCTACGTTTTTTATGATCTTAACAGGAGGGGTTCAATGTCGTTCTCGAAGTATGTTTTCCTTGTCTTCATCTCATTGCTGGTTGCCTCAGGATGCAGCAAGCCTGAAACAAGCAAACTATCCACCCCCACAGTTGCGGACTCAAAAGAATATGCGTTCATGAAAATTCAATGGGATTACCCGTCGGAACCGGAATGGAAGGGAGCGATTGGATGCTATTACTTCCAGAACTCCCCAATCGCAATATATTCACAGGTGGATGATAAAGAATCAATCTGGCAGGCGGATGTACAAGACTTCATTAATCTAGCTTTTTTAATGCCCGTTGAAGGTTCAAAGATGGATTTCGATTTGTTTTTTTCCAAGGAACGGGCATTTAACAGCAAAGAAGCCTTTAAGAACGGTGGAAACGTAATTTCTTATCCTGATCGAACCTTCAAACGTTTTGAGGACGACGGTTCAGTTTATGCCATGGGGACAACCTCCATCACCAATTTATCCGAATCGGATGTCCCGGCTGAAGTTGTCTCAATCGTTATGGAATATAGAGCAGAGGCGAAACGGAATCAAATTCCAGTTAGTAAATGGCCTAAACCGCTGTTACGAGCTATTGATCGGGACTTGAATAAACTGTATTCAGATGGAAAATTTAAAGTAGTAGATTGGAACAGTTTTAAAAAGGTGGCTGAAACCGCCGGAGGCATCGAGTACCAGTACTCGGTTACAGTTGAGTACTATGGAAAATCTTCTACCGTTACTCGTATGGTAACGGCACGATAAATAATCCTGGCAATCACTTGACGAAATCCCTTCCTGTGGATCCTACGCCGCTTTGATCCCACCTCCTCCCGGGGCATAACCTCCAGGACTGCGCTGGCCGGCAGGAGGGCCGCCGCGGTCCGGTACAAGCCCAGGAGGCGGTCCAACTCCCGGCCCGCGGGGCCGGGATGGGATCCGGCCAGGGTTTCCGGCACACGCCGCCAGTCCGAGGGGGCGGGGCTCTCCATGGCCAGGAGCTTTCCCGTGGTCTCCCTCCGAGACCGGGAGATCAGGGCGGTCATGCCCAGGAAGGAGAACAAAATCAGCACGATCAGGATGCCGTTGGAGTAGGTGGACAGATCGGCGGAAAATTTACGAATCATTTCGAGAATAGTATATACTTCAATCGTGGGTAATAGATTGATTCTCCTCACCCGGCTCGAACGCCCTGGACTTCCCGCCGCGGCGGCCGCGGTTTTGGCGCTCTCCCTTCTCAATCTGGTCTTTTCCTGGATCAACAACATGATCCTCAAGTCTCCGCTCTTCCTGGATTCCATCTTCACCGCCATCGGGGCCGCGGTCCTGGGGCCCTGGGCGGGCATGGGCATAGGCCTGCTCACGAACCTGGGGATGGAGCCGATATACGGGATGACGGGCTTTTACTGGCCCTTCGCCGTCTGCAACATGTCCACGGGCCTGATCGTGGGCTTCATGTCCCGGAGAGGGGCCTTCGACCAGGGCTGGCATGCCACGGCGGCGGTGGTCCTGGTCACCTTGGCCAACGCTTTGCTGGGAGGCTTCATCGCTAATCTCGTCTTCTCCGGGGACACGGAGGTCCAGATCGACAACATCGTCTCGGCGTTCACGGAGACGGGGCTGTCCCTGTTCACCGCGAACTTCTGGGCCCGGATCCCCACAAACCTGATCGATAAGATGCTGGCGGTGTACGCGGCGTTTTGGCTGCGGGCATGGGTGCGGGGTCGGGTGTCCGGACCGGGCGCGGAAGGGGAGAACGGATAGGAAGAATCCCGACGGAACGGTTCAGAAACCTCTTCGCTGTCCCTTCCAGGGCGGTGGACTGCCCGCCCGGAATTCCTCCACCCCCGGACCTCCCAAGGCCCGAAGCCTCCCCATTCCGTACAGGTAGCTTGCCGCGAGCACGAGTACGATCGCGGGCCAGCCGAGGGCTATCGAGGCCCAGCCCAGTGCGGCTCCCTCCCCCCGCGCAAGGAGGTGGAGAAACACGGCGAGGCGTACGGCGATGAGGGCCGCCCATGCCCAGGTCACCTCCGCGTAGGCAGGGCGTATCGAGTCGAGGGCGTACCACTCGAGGGGCCATCCCCGGGTCAGGTGGCTGGATAGGGCTGCAAGGGGGCGGCGGATCGCGATGGAAACCAGGGCCGCCGCCAGGAGGATCCCCCCGGAAACGATCCCCGGCAGGAAGAAGGCGGCGGCGGTCCGGGATATCCAAGCCGTTCCGGCTGCGAAGGACGTCAGGCCGAACCCTGCCGCGGCGTAGCCCCAGCTTTCGCGCCGGACGGCCCGGAGGATCGCGACGACCACCGCCGCGCCGAGGGCCGCGACGACGG
>JBGSPT010000159.1:0-5557 GCA_041738475.1 Treponematales bacterium | reverse complement strand
CCTGGAACCCTGGTTCCAGCCCAAGGTGGACCTGGCGGGCGCCGTGGTCGGGGCCGAGGCCTTGGCCCGCTGGCCCCGGCAGGACGGAAGCCTGGGTATGCCCTCGGACTTCATACCCGTGGCCGAGAGGGCGGGGCTCATGGACGCCCTGGGCCGGGACATCCTGCGTAAATCCTGCCGCCGGGCCCTCGAGTGGAACGCCGGCGCTCCGGGCCGGACCTCCGTGGCGGTCAACCTGTCCCCCCAGGCCCTCCGGAAACCCGGCATCGCCGAGGATGTATCAAAAGCCCTGGAGGAGACCGGCCTCGACCCGTCCCTGTTGGAGCTGGAGATAACCGAGACCGGACTGGCCCTGGCCGCGGAGGCGGCGGTCCCGCGGCTCCGGGAACTGAAGTTCCTGGGCATCTCCCTGGCGATCGACGACTTCGGGACCGGGGCCAGCGGGATATCCCGGCTCCGGGACTTCCCCGTGGACTATGTGAAGCTTCCCCTGGATCTGGTGGAGCCCCTGCCCTCGGACCGGCGGTCCCGGGCTATCGTGAAAGCCGTCATCGACTTGGCCCACGCCCTGGGATTCCGGGTGGTCGCCGAGGGGGTGGAGTCCTCCGGCCAGCTCGAGTGGCTGGGAGAGGTTTCCTGCGACCTCTTTCAGGGTTTTCTATTCGCCCCGCCCCTGCCCGCGGACCGGTTCCGGACGGCCCTGGGGAAGGGGTACGGGGGGATCCCGGGGAAGGGGAAACCGGGTTGATCACGGATTGACACCTCCCGGCCCGGATAGAATACTGATCCCGGGGCCCGGCGTCGGGATACCTGAGCAAGGGCCCCGGGAGACGATCATGGAAGCCGTACAGAGGGTGCTCTTCGTCGATCCGGCCACGGGATTTTACCGCCTCCGGCGCTATAAGGTAGGGGACTACTTCGGTCCCGTGGACCTGGGACTCCACATCACGGACCGGTGGAGGAGCCTCAACATCGGGGTGGGGATCTTCGCGGGATCCATCCTGCCGGGCTCCAACCGTCTGATCGTCAACGGTTTCTCCCCCTGCTGGCGGGGCTTCTACGTCTCCTCCATGGGCGGGGCCGGGGTGGCCTTCGACAACCTCGGCATCAACCTCATCAGCATCGTGGGCAGGGCCCCCGTCCCCTCGATCCTCTACCTCAACCGCAGCCACGGCGAGGAGATCGACGTGGAGGTCATACCGGTGGACCTGGCCGAGGCCTGGTCCCACGGCCGGGGGGGCCTGTACGGCCTTCAGGAGCTGGTCCTGGAGAAGTACGGGGGCCGCTACGAGACGGATCCCCGGGTCCTGGCGGTCGGGCCGGCGGCCCGGTCCACGGACTTCGGCGCGATCGGGTCGGCCCCGGTCTCCAAGGGCAGGCTGACCTACGTGGACACCTGGGCGGGCCGGGGAGGCTTCGGCTCCAGCATGCTCCAGGAGCACGGCCTGGCGGCGGTGGTCTTCGGCGGGACCTTCCTGGACGAGGACTTCCGGGACCGCAAGGTGGCGGACGAGTGGTTCGAGCAGAAGTACCAGCAGAAGCTGGCGGCCAAGGACTTCGAGAGCACCACAAAGTACCGTTTCGACCCCAAGTTCGAGACCGGGGGCACCTTCGGGGTGAATTACGCCACCCTCAAGGGCCGGGTGATGGCCTTCAACTACCGCACGATCTTCGACACCGAGGACGCCAGGCTGGACCTCCATAAGCGCCTCATCCTGGACCATTACCTGAAGCAGTTCAACGAGGAGACCATCCGGCCCCGGAAGCAGGCCACCTGCGGGGAGCCCTGCGCCGCGGTCTGCAAGAAGATGAACGGCGAGTTCAAGAAGGACTACGAGCCCTACCAGACCATGGGCCCCCTGTGCGGAATCTTCGACCAGCGGGCGGCGGAGTGTCTGAATCACAGGGCCGACGCCGCGGGCTTTGACGGTATATCCCTGGGCGGAGTCCTGGCCTGGTTCCTGGACCTCCTGGACCGGGGCGAGCTTTCCGGGGCGGACCTGGGCGTTTCGGGCAAGCCGAAGTTCGACGCCGCGGGCTTCGACCCCGTGGCGGACTCGGCGGCCAACGCGGACCTGGCGGAGGGCCTTGTCGACACGATCCTGGAAAAGCGGGGGATCGTGGATCTCTCCGAGGGGGTGCGCAAGTTCGCCCGGAAGGTCGCCAAGGAGCGGGGCGTCCGCATCCTGGACTCCTTTGTCCACACCGCCAACGGCCGGCGGGGCTGGATGGTGCCCAACCAGTACTGGACCCCCGGTGCCCTGGCTCCCATGGCCATCATGGGCAAGTACTACATGCACTACGGCCCCGAGTTCCTGCCTCCCCGCAAGCTCGGCCGCACCTGCGCGGAGCGCCTCAAGAAGGAGCTGGTCATGGACAACCTGGGGGTCTGCCGCTTCCACCGGGGCTGGTCCGAGGAGATGCTCCCGGAGATCATGGAGTCCCTCTATGGAAACAAGGACCGTTTCCTGGCCGCCACGGCGGTCTGCGCCAGCCGGATCAACAGCCGCAACGCCTCGGTCTACTGGGAGAGCGAACGGAACCTGGACTTCGTGGTCAGCTTCCTCAAGCGCCGCCGGGACGCGGAGGGCGACGCGGACCCCGAGTTGGCGCTGTGGATCGCCCAGTTCGAGAAGGACCGCAAGGAGGCGGGGCTCTCGTACTGGTACGAGATGAAGAAGGGGATCGACGAGAGCCTTCGGGAGTTCTTCTGATGCGGGACTCGTTCCGGACGGCCGGGGTTCAATCGGCCTGAGCGAGCGCCCTCCGTGCCCGACGTACCGCCTCATGCCGGGCGAGAACGCGTTCACGCATCCTGTTTACCCGTTCGAACACGAAGCGATAGAACGGGACGTTCGATCGAAGCCGGGGATCGTCCAGCACGGCCCAGACGGCGGCCTTGGCCGCGCGTTCCCGGTCCACCATCTCGTCGAATTGCGCAGCGAAGCGTTCCGTCGCCAGCGTCTCGTCGAGGAGTCGCGCGTCCAGGCCGCCGCCAGAGGTGAAGGCGCCTCCGCTCTCGGCGGCCTCCAGATACAGGTCGAAATTCCGATAGGACAGTCCGGTCAATACCCCGGCGGCTTGACGGAACGGGGCCTCCAGGTCGGGGGCGTCCCTGCGGATCGTGCGGACGAGTCCCTCGTAGGAAGCGTCGAGTTCGAAGGACGGAAGCGTTCCGCTCTCGACTCCGTGATACCATCGCTCCAGCAGACGTTTATAGGATCCCCGCCCGAAGGTCTTGATCAGGAACTCGGCGCTTCCCTCGGTCGGAAGTCTGTCGTAACTTTCAAGAAAATCGGTCATCAGGACGCGGGCCCGTTCCGGACTCGAAGTCTGGGCGGAGGCGATTCGTCCGGGACCCAAGGCGAGGGCGGCCAGAATGAGGGCCGCGAGGATTCGGCTTCGCATGTCTCCTGTATACGGGATTCGCGTGAGGAAGCCGCGAGGATGAGGTTAGAGGAACATAAATAATTCTCGAAAAAAAACGGCCTCCGCGTTCCGGGAAGCGTTTCTGCGACCGGAACGGGCGGCGATTCCTACTCCTCCGCCCGGGAGCGGACCTCCGCCCAGACCCTCAGGATGTTTCCGCCCAGGATCTTGGCCAGGTCCTCCTCGCCGTAGCCCATCGACAAAAGTTCCCGCACGAGATTGGCGTACATGGACACGTCCGCCAGTTCCTTGGGCAGGGAGAACCCGACCCCGTCGAAGTCGGATCCCAGGCCGACGTGGTCGATTCCCGCGATCCGGACGGTCCGGTCGATCGCCTCCGCGACATCCCGAACGGCGGCCAGGTCCGCGGCGGCGTGGGTGGTGCGGAATGCGTCCCGGAGGAAGTAGGATCCGAAGGCCAGGCAGACGACCCCGCCGGATTCCGCTACGCCCCGGACGAGGTCGTCCGGGAGGTTCCGCTCGTAGCCGGGGGTTAGGGACCGAAGGCCCGAGTGGGTGGCGATGACCGGGGCCGAGGAAATCTCAAGGATCTGGCGGATCGCCTCGTCGGTGGCGTGGGACACGTCGACCATGAGGCCCAGTCGGTTCATCTCCCGGACGACCTCCCGTCCGAAGGGGGACAGGCCGTTCCACCGATGCGCGGGATCCGTCTCCATGGACGAGTCGCAGAGGTGGTTGTCCTTGGAATGGACGAGGCCGATATAGGCCACCCCCCGATCCCGGAAGTACCCAACCCGGTAGAGCCTCCCCTCCAGGGGGGCCCCGTTCTCGATCCCCACGGCCAGGGCGAGCCGGCCTGCCCCGAAGGCCTCCCGGGCCTCCTCGGGGCTCCGCGCCAAGGCCAGTTTTTCCGGGTGGGCCTCGGCGGCCTTGAGGACCAAGTCGATCCTCTCCTCCGCCCGGGTGAAGGCCGTACCGGCGTCCTCGTCCTCGGGAGGCACGTAGGCGGCCAGGAAGGCGAGATCCAGCCCGCCCTTCCGGGCCCGGGGCTCGTCGAAGTTGCCGGAGGTTCCGATCGTCAGGTCCTCGTAGGGGCTGGCCCGGTCGGGGTAATCTATGTGCGCGTCCGCAAGCAACAGCCTGGCCGTTACATCCTGGGCTCGTGTATGGAGGACTGCGGGATCCTGCGGCGAAGAATTCCGGCCCGGGCCGCAGGACAGGAGCAGGGCGGCCGCCAGGACGGCCGGGAGTACCTTCGGCCCGGGCGGTTCCGGAATCCACGGGCGGGAGGCCCGGAAGGATCGAGCGAGGTCGGCGGTCTTATTCATGGTAGTCGTTCCTTTGCACATGTCCGTCTCCCGCGCGTGGGAAGCGCCCGAAAGGGCCGATCAGGGCCGCCCGGGCAGGCTTCCGGCGTCCGGTACCAGGGTGTGGATGCGGTCCAGTTCCACGTAGACGTACGGGGTTCCGTCGAGGTCGTGGATTCCGTCGCCCCGTTCGGGTATCCGCAGACCGGCGATCTCCTGGTCTCCTTCGAAGGGCGTGGACCATCGGTCCTTGTAGGTTGCACCCTTCACCTCCGCGTACCGGTCCCCGGTCTTCCAGTCCACGGGGCGGCCCTCGGCATCCACGGTCATCACCGCGGAGACGGTCATGCCCAGGTGGGTCATGGACAGCTCCACGCTGTCCGGCCCGGCCTGCCGCCACCGGATCGGCAGGCTGAAGTATCCCAGGGGGCAGAGGGTCAGGTCGTTCAGGAAGGTGACGAAGGCGGAGACGGCCATCTCGGGACCCCGGGAGTCCACGACCTTGATCAGGTTCATGGCCTTGATGAGCATCCGTCCTCGGCCTTCCAGGAAGGAGTCTATCCCGTTCATGGGGGGCTTGGCGGAGGTCAGGAAAACCACCCGGGCGGGATTGTCCAGGCGGTTGTACTGCCGCATCACCAGGGGCATCCAGGGTTCCTCGGGGCCGTTCCGGATTCGGCCCTCCAGGATCACGGAAAAGGAGGAGATCCGGGGCTTCCCGGCCACCATCGCCCGGCGGAAGTAGCGCCGTGCCGGCTCCGGCAGGGAATCGAGGTCGGCGTCGGTCACCGGGATTCCGGGAGCCGCCATGGGCATGTCCACCCAAGCGTCGCCGGCGGCCCGGGCGTCGGATCCGGCGA
>JBGSPT010000214.1:0-41206 GCA_041738475.1 Treponematales bacterium | reverse complement strand
GATCGCGAAACGGCGGACCCGGGCCGGACCCGGGAGCCCGGCATGAGGGCTGAGGGACGGGGACCGGATACGGAGCGTCGGGAACCGTCACCGCCTGGGGTTTCGCGGCCGCCTCGATTGACAATACATGGCGGCTGTAGGAAAATGGGGCTCGACAGGAAAAGCAGGTACAGATGGACGACAAGAAGCGTATCCTAATCGTCGACGACGAACAGATCAATCTCGAGTTTTTCGACGTGATGCTCTCCAAGCTCGGCTTCCGCGTGGAAAAGGCGGAAAACGGGATGGAAGCCCTGGAGGCCATCAAGAAGGATCGGCCGGACCTGGTGATCCTAGACAACGTGATGCCCAGGCTTTCCGGTTGGGAACTGACCCGCCTCCTGAAAACCAGCCCGGAGTACTCGGACTACTCCGACATCCCCATCATCATGTTCTCCGCCATGGACGACGTGAAGGACAAGGTGGAGGGCCTGGAGCTGGGGGCGGACGATTACATCACGAAACCCTTCAATTTCTCGGAAGTGCTGGCCCGGATCCGCGCCGTACTCCGCACCCGTGAGCTGATCCGCCAGATCGAGTACCGGGAGGGCCGGCTTCGGATCGCGGAGGAGATGGCCGGTTCGGCCCTGCAGGTTTCCTCGGAGGTCCGATCCCTGTTGGACGCCCTGGGCTCCTCTCCGGGAGCGGAGGGCGAGGGAATCCGCAGGATCGCCTCCAAGCTGGAGGAGTGGGAAAAGCGCGTCGAGACCTGGAAGGCCGAGGCGGACCGCCTCAAGCGGGGAGAAACCGCACTGGCGGCCATCAAGAAGAAGGTCCGGGAGCATTCCGGGCCGTAACCAAGGGGGACGGAGTGATCACGGAGGAGAAGAAACGGGTCCTCGAACTCTTCGCCCAGGGGCGAAAACTCTACAAGCTCATGAAATTCAAGGAAGCCGAGCCCCTCTTCGCCGAGGCGCTGCGCATCGATTCCCTGGACGGTCCCGCCAAGGTATACCTGGAACGCTGCAGACACTACATTCAGGAACCGCCCCCCGAGGACTGGGACGGCGTGTTCGTGATGAAGACCAAATAGCAGGAAATTCATGCCCAAGACGACATCCAAGACGATTCACGAGATAAGCACCATCCTGGGCCGGGAGACCGGCTTCTCGGGGAAATTGAAATTCCAGGAATCCCTCATGATCCGCGGGAGCTTCGAGGGCGAGATCGACGCCCAGGGCTTTCTTCACATCGACGAAGGCGCGGAGGTCCGTGCGGGAATGATCCGCGCCTCCAGCATCGTCGTGGGAGGGGTGGTACACGGGGATCTCGAAGCCGCGGACCGGATCGAGCTCCTGCCGACCGCTCGGGTATACGGAAAGATCCGCACGACGAAACTTCGGATCGCGGACGGCGTGATCTTCGAGGGACGGTGCGAGATGATCCGCAAACCTTCGGAGTTCAATCCCTTCGCACCCCGGGCCGAGCGGAGCTGATGCCCCGTTCCGCCGCCGGGACCTCCGCCCCTGATTCCGCGGAGATCGAAGCGGAGAGATTGTTGAAGTCCCTGGCCAGGGCCGGCTGGACCGCCGCCTTGGCGGAATCCTGCACGGGCGGACTCGCCGCCGCCGCGCTTACCTCGATTCCGGGGGCTTCCGATCATTTTTGGGGAGCCGTCGTTTCCTACGCGAACGATGCCAAGGAGAAGGTCCTGTCCGTGCCTCGGGACGTGCTCGAACGCCACGGTGCGGTTTCCGCCCAGACCGTGCGGGCCATGGCCCGTGGCATCCTGGTCTTGAGCGGGGCGGACGTCTCGGCCTCGGTGTCCGGAATCGCAGGCCCCGGCGGAGGCACGCCGGAAAAACCCGTCGGGACCGTATGGATCGGGCTGGCGTCCCGGGAGGGCAGGACCCGGGAGATGCTCCTGGCCTTGGGTGGAGGAAGGGACGGAATCCGGGCCGAGGCCGCCCGCCGCGCCCTTTCGGAACTGAGATCCTTCGTGGAAGAGTTTATCGGGGAGTCTTCTTGACACCGGGAGGCAACGGGATATAGGATGGAATATCCGCCTCGGAGGATGTTCGGTCCTACCGGCGAAGTTCCCCCTTCTGACACGTATCAGCATCGACCCGCGCCGCCTTGGACCTTACGGCGCGATTCGATCCCCGCGGCCGCCCGGTGCGGCGGCTTGCGGCATGAATAGAATCCAACCTTCAGTACGGAGAGATTGATGGCAATAATCCGAAAGAAACGTCCCGTGGACAGCGCGGCCGGAGCCGAGGAGCCCGGTCAGGCGGAGTTCCCCCTCGAGGCGGGAGCCTCCATGGAGAAAGGACCCGAGGCTTCTCTGGAGTCCGATCCGGATCTCCCGGAGACCCCTGGAGAAGGCGCCGAGAAGGAGCCTGTCCGGATCCGAGTCCGCAGGAAACCCGGCCGCGACGCCCCGCCCTCGGAACCCGCCCCGGCGGAGCCGGCCCGCCCCGAAACGCCCCGGGAGGACGGTCCGGGCTTCCGCAGCACCACGATCTCCGTGCCCGGCTTCGTGAAGAAGCAGGAGCCCGTCGAAAAGCCCGCGGAACCGAACCGTCCCGATCACGTGGACTCCCGGTCCCGGCTCTCCATAAACGACCTGACCAGCATGCCCCTCAAGGAACTTCGGGACCTGGGCTCCAAGTACGGTATCGGCCATGAGGAGATGATCTCCCTCAAGAAGCAGGAGCTCATCTTTTCCACCCTCAAGGCCCATACGGAGCGCGGCGGGATCATCTACGCCTACGGTTCCCTGGAGATCCTGCCGGACGGCTACGGCTTCCTGCGGTCTCCCCAGAACTCCTACCTGCCCGGTTCCGACGACATCTACATCTCCCCCTCCCAGATTCGCTTGTTCAACCTGAAGACCGGGGATACAGTCTACGGCCAGATCCGGAGCCCCAAGGAGGGGGAACGCTTCTTCGCCATGCTCCGGGTGGAGCAGGTCAACTTCGACGAGCCCGCGGTAGCCCAGAACCGCATCCCCTTCGAGAACCTGACCCCCCTGTACCCGAACCAGCGGCTGAACCTGGAGACGGACACCAAGGAGATCTCCACCCGGATCATCAACCTCTTCTGCCCGATCGGCAAGGGCCAGCGCGCCCTGGTCGTGTCCCCTCCCAAGACCGGAAAGACCATCCTGCTCCAGCGCATCGCCAATTCCATCACCGCCAACCATCCGGAGGTCTACCTCATCGTCCTTTTGATCGACGAGCGGCCGGAGGAAGTGACGGACATGGAGCGGACCGTCAAGGCCGAGGTCATCTCCTCCACCTTCGACGAGCAGGCTACCCGGCACGTCCAGGTGGCGGAGATGGTCCTGGAGAAGGCCAAGCGCCTCGTGGAGCACGGCAAGGACGTGGTGATCCTCCTGGACTCGATCACCCGCCTGGCCCGGGCCTACAACCAGACCGTCCCCACCAGCGGCAAGATCCTGTCCGGCGGCGTGGATTCCAACGCCCTGCACAAGCCCAAGCGGTTCTTCGGCGCCGCCCGGAACATCGAGGGTGGCGGCAGCCTCACCATCATCGCCACCGCCCTGATCGACACGGGAAGCCGCATGGACGAGGTGATCTTCGAGGAGTTCAAGGGCACCGGCAACATGGAGATCAACCTGGACCGCAGGCTCTCGGACCGGCGGACCTTCCCGGCCTTCAACATCAAGAAGTCCGGAACCCGCAAGGAGGAGCTCCTCCTGACGGACGAGGAACTCCAGAAGATCTGGGTTCTCCGCAAGGTGATTAATCCCATGGATGATATAGAGATCATGGAGCTCCTCATTGACAGGATGATGAAAAGTAAGAATAATGAGGTCTTCCTGAAGTCCATGAACACCCCGTACAACGGGAACGACTGAGGGAAGCCGGACGAGGGCGGCCGCCGCCTCGTCCCGGGCGAATACCGTCAGAGGCCGGTTTTCAGGCTGCAGCCAGATAGGCGCGGAGGTTGTCGTGAAGAAGGGTATCCATCCCAAGTATGAAATGACCACCATCACGTGCGCCTGCGGCAACGTCATCGAGACCCGTTCGACGGTAAAGAATCTCCAGGTCGAAATTTGTTCGGCCTGCCACCCCTTCTTTACCGGCAAACAGAAGCTCATCGACACCGCGGGACGCGTGGAACGATTCCGGAGAAAGTACGGGATCAAGGAGTAGGAACGGTCGCCGCCTTCGACGGCCGTACCCACCGAGAAGCCGCGGGCACCTGCCCCGCGGCTTTTTCTTCGCCTAGGGACTGTCCGCCAGGGAATCCAGGACGGCCCGGATCCGGGCGGCCGCCCGGCCCCGGTGGCTCAACCGGTTCTTCCGTTCCAGGGACAGCTCGGCCATGGACAGCCCCTCCCCGGGCAGAAGAAATACGGGATCGTATCCGAATCCTTCCTCCCCCCGGGGGCTTTCCAGAAGCACGCCCTCGCAGGTCTCCTGGACCGAGACGAAGCGATGCTCGGAGAGCACCAGGGTCATCGCGCAGACGAAGCGGCAGGTTCGGTCCGTACGGCCCTCCATCCGTTCCAGCAGAATGGCGTTCTTCTCCCCGGCTCCGAGGATGGTCCGGCCGCCGTCCGGGGAGCCGTACCGGGCGGACTTCACGCCCGGAGCCCCGTCCAGGGCGTCCACGCAGAGACCCGAGTCGTCCGCCAACACCGGGGCGTTCACCAGGGCGAACAGCGCCCGGGCTTTCCCCAGGCTGTTGCCCAGGAACGAATGTTCGACCTCGTCATGTTCGAAGGGTATACCCGCATCCGCGGGGGTCCGGAGCCGAGTCCCGGGAAAGAGATCCGAAAGCTCCCGGACCTTGTGGGCATTGTTCGTGGCGATAAAAAGCAGCATGGCCGATTCTAGCCCGCATCGGACCCGGAATTGAAGTCCCGGAGGCGCCGGATGACATGGTACATTCCGGCGTCCACGGTGCCCTTCGGCACTCCCAGGATTTCCGCCACCGACTTGTTCGATATCGTGAGCCTCATACGGCGCGTCTCCTCGAGCCGACGCCGGAACCTCTCCCGTTCCCTGTCGATCCGCTCCCGGAAAATCGACCGAAGGCAGGGGTCTTCCTCACGCGCCAACCTCCGCTCCAGTACCCGCAGGCGCACCCAGGATGCGTCCCGGGCCGTCTTCCTGTCCTCCCATCGGTCCCGCACACGGAGAGTACGGGCCCGGGCACGGGACAGACATTCGGCGAGCAGGGCGGAATCGAGGCCGAGGGTCCGGGCCGCCCGGCGGAGAAACTCCTCGTCCGCGGTCCACGCGCACTTCAAGCTCAGGAACAGAAATCGGGATCCGAGGGAACGCCGGCGATACCTGCCCCGGCCCCGGGACTCGGGCAGGGGGGATTCCGGCTCCCATAGCCCGTATTCCGGTTCCGGAGCGCCTTCCGCGCAGAGTACGGCCTCCTCCTCGAACACGACCTGCCGGTCGAAGGCCCTCGCCCGGTCCCGACGGAGGGACAGGGCGAGATACCGTACGGTGGCGACCAGGTACGCAGGGAAATACCCTTTGGCCTCCCGGTACTTTCCAAGGATGGCTTCTATCCGTCCCGGATATCTGGCGAACAGCTCACCCACGTCGTCCGCGTCCTTCAGACCGAAGACCCGGGGATTCCGATACAGGGCCTGCGCAACCTCTCCCAAGGCTTCACGCATCCCCTCACCGGTATCCGCAAGGCGCGCTATGTGTGGAAATGATTCTTTTTCCATGGATCCCTCCCGGCCCAATCGGCGAGAGAGACAACGGCAGGTTCCGTGCCAGGTCCGTCGACAGGATCCTTCTCGGGAGGGTTACTGTTTAGGTGGCCGAGAATTAGCCGGATATTCGGCCCGGGACGGAAACGTTCAATATCCGGATTCGTTACACTTCGTTACAAATATTCGATCGAAGGCTTCCAGCATGCGTTCCCGGACTTCCTCGATCCGGCCTTCGATGGAGAGGCCCGCGGCCAGGCGGTGTCCGCCGCCTCCGAACTGTGCAGCCACGGCGCCCACATCCACGGAATCCCGAGATCGGAATCCGACGGTGCAGTTATTCTCGCTCTCCTGCCGGATCACGACGGCCGCTTCCACGCCCGCGATGGTCATGAGCAGCTGGTAGAGCATGTCCGAATCCCGGCTGGCGATGCCGTACCGCCTGTGGTCCTCCTCGGTCACGTAGGAAATCAGGAGGCGCCCGTCGAAATAGGGCTCCGTCCGGACGAGGATCTCCCCCATGAGCTTCCGTGTGAAGAGGGACTTCCCTCCGTAGATCATCGAAAAGGCACGTTTGGGAGAGGCACCCCGCTCGACGAGCCTAGCGGCGGACAGGAAGGAATCCGAACCCGCCGCATCCAGGTGGCGGAAGAATCCCGTATCCGTGCAGAGGCCGAAGAAGAGGAGTTCCGCCTCCTCCCGGGTGGGAACCCCGCCGAAGGACTCGATCACCGCCTGGATCAGGCGGGTCACGGACGGCGCCGAGGGGTCGATGTACAGGACGTCCCCGGAGGCTTCCCCGGCGGCGTGATGGTCGATAAAGGCGACCGGAAGAGGGGGAAGCTGTTCCTCGATCCGGCCTACCCTGGAAAGGGACGAGCAATCCAGGACGATGATCGCCGCGGAGGCGAGATTCAGACCGTCCGGAACCCGGTCCAGAAAGGCGTGTTCGTACTGAAGGATCTCCGTCCGCGTGAAGGGGCCCGAGGAAAGGAGGACGGCCTTCTTGCCTGTCCTTCGGAGGAAGGAAGCCAGGGCCAGCTGGGAACCGATGCAATCGCCGTCGGGTTCCTTGTGCCCGACCACGAGAAAAACCTCATGACCGGCTATAAAGGCCGACAATTCGGGAGGAACGGTCTTGATGTTCATGGTGCGCCTTTCGAGCCCCGGGCGAGGTCCGGAGAAGCCCGGATGACCGATACCCGTGCGACCTCAGTACTTGGGTACGATCTCCTCGACCTCGAATTTGGACGCTACGTCCGGGCCGGGCTCCAGGATACCCCAGGAAGGATCCTTCGGGAAGTCCTTGACGAAGAGGCGGACGTGGCTGAATTTGCCTTCCCGATAGTACACGACCATGTAGGGATGGGAAGGATCGTTGGAACGGATCAGCTGCGCCTTGCCGCCGGCCTTGAACCATTCGATGGGGATATAGGCGTCCGCGAACTCCGTCTGCCCGACCCGATAGACCACCCTGTACCCCAGGCTGTGCTGGAATACCTTGACCACGTCCAACCGGAAGGGATACATGTCCGAAGGGTTCTTGATCTGGGTCGCCAGAGGGTCCGCAGTCTTGGATTCCTGGGAGAACGCGGGGAAGACGGCGAGAACCATCGCTATAAGGAACGCGGCGATAACTATCCGTTTCATTCAATCCTCCATGACGAACTGGCGTAAGTATAGGATACAACCCGGCTCCGTGCAAGATCCGAGCCTCCTTCTCCGGCATGATATTGCCCCGCTCCCTTCCGTGCGGCATACTGCGGACATGGAAGCCATCCCCTCCCCGGCGGAGCGAGCCGGCCGAATTCGGATCGCCCTGACCGCCCTCTGGCCCCGGGCGGAACCCCTCCTGAGACACGGCGACTGCTTCGAGCTGCTCGTCGCGGTCGTGCTCTCGGCCCAGACGACGGACGACCAGGTGAACCGCGTGACACCCGAACTTTTCCGCAGGTGGCCCGATCCCGGGCGCCTGGCCGAGGCGGACCTTGCGGAGCTGGAGGACTGCGTCCATTCCCTGGGCTTCTACAGGACCAAGGCCCGCCACCTGATACGCCTGTCCCGGATCCTCCTGGAACGGTTCGCCGGAAGGGTGCCGGAATCCATGGAGGAACTCCTCGACCTGCCGGGGGTGGGGAGGAAGACGGCCAATCTGGTGGCCAGCTCCTGTTTCGGCAGGCCGGGCATCATAGCGGACACCCATTTCCTCCGGGTATGCCACAGGCTCGGACTTACGGAAAACCGCGATCCGGCAGCCGCGGAGCGCCGCATCGAAGCCCTGATCGAGCCGGAACATCGGACCGCCTTTTCCCACGCGGTCAACCGCCACGGGAAGTACGTCTGCCGCGCCAGGCATCCGGATTGTCCGGAATGCGGGATTCGCGGGCTCTGTCCCTCAGCGGACCGAGTATAAGCTCCTACAGGCCGTCGAAACAGGGGAGGCTTCTTTTCCTGGAGCCGTCTTGATGTCCCAGGACACTCCGCATTCCTCCGGATGCAAGCGCAGGAGAAATCCGCGGCGGATATACGGCATGTCCGAGGATCCGTCGGAACGCGGAGAGCCTGAAGATCCCGTTACCGCCGCCGGAAAGGCCGTGTTCGGTGTCCCCTATCTCTACCCCTATCAACGCCTGGTTATAGCCAACATCCTGGACGCCTGCGCCGGAACGTCCGGGGAATGCGAAGGCCGGAAGGGCGATCGGGAGACTGATACCGGGGGACCGGAAGCCCCGGACCGGCTGCGGCAGATCGTCCTCCTGCCCACCGGGTACGGCAAGAGCCTCTGTTTCCAGCTCCCCGCGGCTCTCTTGGGGGGGCTTACCCTGGCGGTCTATCCCCTGAGATCCCTGATGGCGGATCAGGCTCGAAGGCTCCGGGAGCGGGGATTGCCCTGCGCCTTACTCCAAGGCGGACAAGCCGAGGAGGAACGCCGCTCAGCAGAGGAGGACATCCGCTCGGGAAGGGTACGGCTCGCCCTGGCGAATCCCGAAATCCTCCGGACCGAACGGGTCCTGTCCCTTCTGCGGGCGGTCGGGGTAACCCACGCGGTGATCGACGAGGCCCATTGCGTCGCCGAATGGGGGGACGACTTCCGTCCCGCGTACACGGACCTGGGCGGCATCCTTCGGTCCCTGGAACCCCGGGCGGTCACGGCGTTCACGGCCACCGCCTCCCCGGACATCCTGGCCCGCGCCGCGGAAGTCCTGTTCGGTGACGAGCCTTGGCGGCTGATCGCCGGCGACCCGGACAGGCCGAATCTGAGCTACCGCTGCATCCCGACCCTGTCCAAGCCCCATACCCTCGGGAAGCTCGCAAGGTCCCTGCCGAAACCCCTGCTGGTCTTCTGCGCCTCCCGGTCCGGAGCCCAGATCGCCGCGGAAAAACTGGCCCGCGTCCTGGACAGCCGGGAAGTCCGTTTCTACCATGCGGGCATGACCAAGGCGGAGCGTAGGGCCGTGGAAACCTGGTACCTCCCCTCCCCGGACGGAGTCTTGACCGCCACCTGCGCTTTCGGCATGGGAATCGACAAATCCGATATCCGTACGGTCATCCACGCCGATCCTCCGCCCTCCGCGGAATCCTACCTCCAGGAATCCGGAAGGGCCGGGAGGGACGGGAAGCCGTCCCTTGCGGTTCTCCTCGTCCATCCCCAGGACAGGGAAAACCTGAGGTCCGAGCCCGATCCGGTCCGGCGGCGGCGGAAGGCTTCCGTGCTGGACTACGCGGAGAATCCTGCCCGGTGCCGCAGGGAAGCTCTTCTCTCGCTCCTGGGTTCCCGGGCCGAAAATTGCTCGGGCTGCGACGTATGCGAAGGACGGGCGTATTCGGAGCCCGAAGGCCGCGGGGAGATCCTGCGATTCGCGGCGGCCAACAGCGGCCGCTGGACCGCGTCCGAAGCTGCCCGGCTGCTCGCGGGCACTGCTGGAGAGTGCGCCTGGGCCGGAGCCCTGCACGGATGGAAAGCCGAAGAAATTGCGGAAGCGATTTCCTTTCTCGCCGGATCCGGGGAGATCGGCCTTCCAAGCAGGGGGGCGTGGAAAGGCAGGGTCCGTGCCGAGCGCCCCCGCGATCCGTCCTGGCTTCATGCGGCCTCGGTGCGGAGGGCGTCACCTCTCCTCGGATTCCTCGGAGTGCTCCTCCGCCTCCGCCTCCGGAGCGGGGGCGGCGGGAGGGGCGGCCTTCCGGAACCGGCTCAGGCGGAATCCCGCGGGCTTTCGCTGGACCAGGGCGACGTATCGGAAGACGCTCCAGGCTCCGAGGAACACGGCGAGGGCCGCCAGGATCTCCCAGCGTTTGAGGACCTCCAGGGCGATCCTGAGCTCGGCGATCAGGCCGTTCATGCGGAACCTCCGGCGTGCATCCGGGCTTCCCCGAAATCCTCCCGGGAATCCGGATAGGACATCTCATAGATCTTCGGAAAGAGGATCCGCAGGGCCTCGGATCCCAGGTCCTGGAACGCGACTCCGTAGTACGCTCCGTCCTTGTCGTCGAAGCGCCGGACCACCCTACCCTGGATCTCGAGGCTGCCCTCCGGATAGTCCAGGCGCAGGTCCAGCAAGGCTCCGATCTTGATCCGCATCGCCAGGGCCGTATGGGGGATGGAAAGGAGGCTGCCGGAAGCGGACAGGTCCACGATGCCCGCCGAATGGGATACGGGTTCGCTGGTCTGGGATGTCTTGAAGTAATCGTTGGTCTTGAGGTAGAAGGCCAGGACCCGGGAAAATTCCCAGGCGCAGTCCACGACGGCAAAATCCATGGATACGGGCCTGTCGCTTGTATTCGCCAGGTATACGTACCCGACCACATACTGGAAATACAGGATAGGGCACCAAACCTCGGCGTTTATGCCCCGGCCGATCTTGGAGACCAAGGCATGTTCGAACCGGGACCCGTCCACGATTCCCTCGGGCCCCTCGTATTCGTCCGCCATCTGGGCGGTGATGATCCGGGGCTCCGGGTAGGGGTCCGAGGAGGGCAAAGGACTCCGGGTGGAGGGGATGAACAGGGTTCTCCCGAAACGGGAGATCATTAGCTCCTCGATGCCCTGGGGAAGCCGATCCCGGAACAGCACCACCCGGCTCTCGCTGGCCAGGCGGCTGGAGCGCTGCCGGAAACTCTCGATCAGGGTGTTCAGGGAGCTGATGTCGAACCCTTCGTGCAGGTCCGGCAGGGTGACATCCGAATACTCCCCGCACTGGGGATAGTCCAGCCGGACCGTCTCGTTCTGGAGGGTGATCTCCAAGGCGAATCCACGGGGACAGGGAACCCTGGGATGCCGCCGCGCCGGGGAGCGGAGCAGCCGGACGGGGAAGGCCAGAATCAGGAAGTCTCCTTCCTGTTTGAGGACCTTCGAGCTGAAGGTCATATCCTTGCCGTGAAAATCGAAATATGCGGACAGAAGCTCCCAGGGCATGAATCTCTTGCCGCTTTGGGCCGGAAGATCCATCCAGAGGGAATCCTTGCGAAGTTCCTTGATCTTGGAGGCGATGCTCTTTCCGGCACCCTGAAGATGGAGCGGTATCCCTAGGTTAAGGGCTTCCTTCAGGATGAATTCCGTTTCTACATGATTTACGAGTTCGGCCATCACGCCCCCGAAAAAGTATACCATGCGTTCCCGGAGGATGAAAGAGCGGAGGATCCGATCCGGATCGCCCCCCGGGTCCCTTCCTGCGCAGATGCTTCGGCCTTGAAAGTTCCGTCCGGTCCCGGCTATCATGATCGTATCGAAAGGAAACATCCCGCGGTGCCGGTTCCACCAGGAGGTCCCCATGGTTCAATTCCGGAATCTCGATGAATGCCCAGCCTTCCGGGAACTTCTCGGCAGCGGACCGGCGGACCTCCGGGTGACGTTGACCGCGGGGGCCGTCGAATCCCGGAAGGCGGATGCGGGAGGAGGCCTTACCTTTTCCTGGGCCGCCTCGGACGCCGGGGACGACACGATAGCCCTTCTTGCGCGGCTCGCGGCGGAACAGGAGCTGGTGGAGAAGTACCGCCTCCTGGCCTCGGGCTTCCGAATGAACACCGGGGAGGACCGCATGGTCCTCCACCACCTGACCCGGGGGGAGCCCGCGGGAAGGGTATACCTCGAGGGCCGCGATTACCGGGCCTTCTACGAGGGGGAGCGCCTCCGGGCCGCGGAGTTCGCCCGGCGCGTCCACTCGGGCTCGCTGACCGGTTCCACGGGCAAGCCCTTCCGGACGGCCGTTCAGATCGGCATCGGGGGGTCGGACCTGGGCCCCCGCGCCCTCTTCCTGGCGCTTGAGAACTGGGCCCGATCCGAAGGCCGAACCAGGATGGCCGCGCGGTTTATAAGCAACGTGGACCCCGACGACGCGGGCGGAGTCCTGTCGGACCTGGATCCGGAGACGTCGCTCTTCATCCTGGTGTCCAAGAGCGGAACCACCCAGGAAACCCTGGCCAACGAGACCTTAGCCCGGGACTTCCTGGAACGCCGGGGTCCGGCGGGGATCGATCCGTCCCGGCACATCGTAGCGGTCACCAGCGAAACCAGCCCCCTGGCCCGGAACCCGGGGTATCTGGATTCCTTCTACATCGACGACTTCATCGGAGGGCGATATTCGTCCACCTCCGCGGTCGGCGGCGTCATCCTGTCCCTGGCTTTCGGCCCGGAAACCTTCGAGGAACTGCTGAAAGGAGCCCGGGAGGCCGACGAGCGGGCACTCTCCCCGGACCCCCTCCGGAACCCCTCCCTCCTGGATGCCCTCCTGGGTATTTTCCAGCGGAACGTCCTGGGCCGCCCCTTCGTCGCCGTCCTTCCCTACTCCCAGGCCCTCTCGCGGTTCCCCGCCCACCTCCAACAGCTGGACATGGAATCCAACGGCAAGCAGGTCAACCGGGACGGCATGCCCGTGCCCTACCCCACGGGACCCGTCGTCTTCGGCGAGCCGGGCACGAACGGCCAGCACTCCTTCTACCAGCTCCTGCACCAGGGCACGGACATCGTCCCCCTGGAGTTCATAGGCTTCCTGGAAAACCAGGGCGAAGGAGACCTCGAGGTGGAGGGGTCGACCAGCCGGGCGAAGCTCAACTCGAACCTCGCCGCTCAGATCGTCGCCTTCGCGAAGGGGCAGGACAGCGGAAATCCGAACAAGCGCTTCCCGGGCCGCCGACCCTCCACCCTCCTGTACGGCGGAAACCTCGATCCCCGGGCCCTGGGCGCCCTTCTAGCCCATTTCGAGAACAAGGTGATGTTCCAGGGTTTCGCGTGGAACCTGAACAGCTTCGACCAGGAGGGCGTCCAACTGGGCAAGGTGCTGGCCAAGCAGGTCCTCTCGGGCGGTCCCGTGGACGGAGCCTTGGAAGCCCTGTCCCGGGCCCTGGGGCTTCGATGAGGGATCGTGCTCCGGGAGGCCCCGATATTATAGCCTTCACAGGAGGGGGTACGGGCGGTCATATCTATCCGGGCCTGGCCGCGGCCACCCGCCTCCGGGAGATCCTGTCCGCCCGGGGGCGGACGGCCCGGTTCGTATGGCTCGGCTCCCGCAAGGACAGCGACCGTTCGATCGTGGAAGCGGCGGGCCTCGAGTTCATCCCGATCCCCTCGGGAAAACTCCGGCGGGAACTATCCTTGGAGAACATCGCGGACGCGTTCCGCGTGCTGGCGGGATACGCGGTCTCCCGGCGCATCCTCGCGGAGCTCAGGCCCCGCCTCCTCTTCTCCAAGGGAGGATACGTGTCCGTGCCTCCCTGCCGGGCCGCCTCGGCCTTGGGCATCCCCGTATTCACCCACGAGTCCGACTTCTCCCCGGGGCTGGCCACCAGGCTCAACGCGTCAGTCGCCGAAACCGTCTTCGTCAGCTACGAGGAAACCCGGGAAGCCTTTCCCCCCGCGCGCAGGTCCTCGGTGCTCGTCTCCGGCCAGCCGGTCCGGGCGGCCGTCCGCTCCGGCGACGCGGACAGGGGGAGATCCTGGGCGGGGCTTCCGGAGGGAGCTCCCCTGATCCTCGTGATCGGAGGAAGCCAGGGGGCCCGACGCCTCAACGACCTCGTGGCGGCCGCCTTGCCCGGACTCCTCCGCTCCGCCTGGGTGGTCCACCAGACAGGGCCCGGCAATCCCGGGGCCCCCCGGGAATCCATTCCCCCGGGCTTAGAAGACCGATACCGGTCCGTCGAATACCTCCGGGACGAGCTTCCGGACCTTCTCGCGGCCGCCTCCCTCTACGTAGGCCGCGCGGGCGCGGGTTCCCTCTGGGAATGCGCAGCAGCGGGCCTTCCCATGGTGCTGGTTCCCCTGGCGGGGACGGGCACCCGGGGGGACCAGGTGGAAAACGCCCGCTGGTTCGCGTCCCGCGGGGCCGCACGGGTCCTGGAGGGCCCCGATGCGGAAGATCCCGCCGCCCTCGTTTCCGCCTGCTCGGAATTCCTCGGAGATCCCGCTCAGCTCTCCGAAGCCGCGCGGGCGTCCCGGGATCTGGGCTCCCGGGACGCCGCGGACATCATTGCCAGAGCCATCGCGAATCGCGCCTGGGGGACCCCGCCATGAACGCCTTGGACCTTGTGCTTCTCGTCATCATCCTCCTGTTCGCCCTGCGATGCTATTTCCGCGGCTTCGTGGAGGAGCTGTTGTCCATGGCGGCGATCATCCTGGGGGTCTTCCTGGCGATCGTGTTCTATCGGCCCGCCGGGGAGTTCCTGGCCAAGACCCTGGCCTTGGATTCCTTCACCGAGGTCCTGGGCTTCGCCGTCGTGTTCCTCCTGGTATTCCTGCTCATCAAGATCCTCCAGGGCGTCCTCAGGAGCGTCATCGAGAACATCAACCTGGAAACCCTGGACCGGGGCCTGGGCTTCCTTCTGGGAGCCGCGGAGGGGCTTCTCCTCTCGTCCCTGCTGCTCATCCTGATGAAGCTCCAGCCCGTGTTCGACCTTTCCGCCCTGCTGGAGGGCAGCTTCCTGGGGCGGAACCTCCTGCCCGTCCTCGTTTCCGCCGCCCGGATGGGAGCCTAGGGTGTACGAGAACCTGATCGGCCAGGAGGAGGCGGTCCGGATCCTCCGCTCCGACCTGTCCCGGGGCGAGCTTCCCCCTTCCCTGCTCTTCGCGGGACCGGAGAACGCAGGAAAGCTCACGGCCGCCCTGGAGACCGCCCGGGCCCTGTCCTGCGAAACCGGTGCCGCGGCCTGGAACTGCCCCTGTCCCTCCTGCGAGCGCCACAGGACCCTTTCGCACCCGGACCTCCTTTTGATGGGGCCGCGTTCCTTGCGGGCGGAGATCAAGGCCGCCGGAGAGGTCCTGGGCCGCCAGCCCAACCGCGCCGCCCGGTTCCTTTTTTTCCGGGCCCTCCGGAAGCTGGCCCGTCGCTTCGATCCTGTTCTTTTCGAGGGCGAGGAATCTCGCCTGTCCAAGGCGGCGGCCCTCCTCCAGACCCTGGAGGAACTCGCGGAACTGGCGGGTCCGGATTCCGAAGACTCCGGCCTGCCCCTCCCGGAGATCGCCCAGGCGGCGGCCAAGGCCCTGGCCGCGGCGGACAAGCTGGAGTCCCTGCTTTCCGACTCCCTGCCCATCTTCCAGGTCCGCGCCGTCGAGCGCTGGGCCAGACTGGCCCCCTACGGGAAGATGAAGGTGGCGGTGATCGAGAACGCCGAGCGCATGCTGGAGGGAGCCCGCAACGCCCTGCTCAAGATCCTGGAGGAACCCCCGGCCACCTCGCGGTTCATCCTCCTGTCTTCGCGCCCCGCGGCCCTCATGCCCACCATCCTCTCCCGGGTCCGAACCTATTCGTTCCGGGCCCGGGATTCCCGGGCATCCCGGGAGATCCTCTCCAAGGTCTTCCGAGCCGCCCCGGGGGAGGCGGACCTTCCCTTGGACGAATTCCTGGCAGCCCGGAAGCCCCTGCCCGAGTCCGCCACGGACGAGTACGCGTTCCGGTTTCTCTCCGCGGTTTGCTACCAGGCTTCCCGGGCCGGAGCGTTCATACCCGACCCCCTCCTCGACTTTTCCAGCGACGCCACGGATACGGGCGTCATCACGGCTCTTTCCGACATTTCGGCGGCCACCAAGGGCTTCGGATCCGGAGACGACACTTTGTCGTACCTCTTCCCCGCGTTCCTGCGGAGCCTGGCCCGGCTGGTCCGATCCAAGGCCCGGGTCTCCGATGCCCGGACCGACTCGATACTGGCCGGATGGGCCGCCTCGATCCGGGACGCCCAGCTCCGGTACGAGGCCTACAACCTCTCCCCCCCGGCCCTGGCCGAGCGTCTGGCCGAAGCCATGGCGGAGCCCCTCCGGAGCGGCCCGTGAGAAGGTTCCTGGAACGGGCCCTGGCCAAGGCCCCCCGCATGAACGAGGAGCAGATCCGCAGGCTCCTTGCCATCCTCGCGGATGAGAACGAGAGGATGGGCACGGTGTTGGACTCCATGCTGGACGGGATCGTCGTATGCGATTCCGGCCATCGGCCCACCCTCTTCAACAAGTCCGCCGAGCGCCTTCTGCCCCTGGCCTACCTGGACGTGTACGACCGGCCCGTCTGGGAAAGCGTAGCGGACGAGGAGATCGCGGGATTCCTCCGGGAAACCCTTGAGAGCGAGGAAACCCGCATGGACCGGGAGTTCGCCCTGGACTCCAAGGGCTCCACGCGGATCGTGTCGATCACGATCAGTCCCCTGGTGCGGGACCAGCGGATCCGCGGGAACCTGATCCATGTCGAGGAGGTCACGGACAAGCGCCGGAAGGAAGCCCAGCTCAGGCGGGCGGAAAATCTCGCCTCCCTCACGACCCTGGCCGCGGGGGTCGCCCACGAGATCAAGAATCCCCTGGGATCCCTTTCCATCCACGTCCAGCTGATGCGGAAGGCCCTCAAGGCGTCCTGCGACGAGCGCTCCGGGACCATCCACCGCTACCTCGACGTGGTGGACGAGGAGATAGACCGGCTCAACAGGATCGTCGTGGACTTCCTGTTCGCGGTCCGCCCGATGGACATCAACCCCATGGAAACCGACCTGAACGGACTCATCTCGGACCTCCTGGATTTTCTGGCCCCGGAGATCGACCGGGCCGCGGTCAGGCTGGAGCGCAACCTCTCCCCCGCGGTTCCGCGCCTGAGCCTGGATCCCCGGTACATGAAGCAGGCCGTCCTGAACCTCGTGCAGAACGCCCTGGCGGCCATGCCCCGGGGCGGAACCCTGACCTTGAGCACCGACCGGGGAGACGACGGGATTCTCCTGACCGTGGCGGATACGGGCACGGGAATCCCCGAGGAAAACCTTCCCAAGATCTTCGAACCCTATTTCACGACCAAGGAGACGGGTACGGGCCTCGGGCTCACCCTGACCTTCAAGATCATCAAGGAGCACGGCGGGGAGATCGGGGTCCGATCCAAGGAGGGCGAGGGCACGGCGTTCACCATCACCCTGCCCCTGCCTCCCGCGGAGCGCCGCCTTCTGTCCCACGACTCGGGCTCGGAGGCATGGACCGCGGAGTTCCGGGCCGGGGAGGCATCTTGAAATTCACGATCCTTGTGGCGGACGACGAGCGGAACATCCGGGAAGGGCTGGCGGAGGCCCTGCGGCTGGACGGCTATGACGTGGCCCTGGCCGCGGACGGCGAGGAGGCGATGCGGGCCGTGCAGGAGGGCCGCATCGACCTGATCGTCACGGACCTGCGCATGCCGAAACTCTCCGGAAACGAAATCCTCAAGCGCGTCGCCGGGGCCTATCCCGGGATGCCCGTGATCGTCCTGACCGGGCACGGGACCATTGAGGACGCCGTGGATTCCATGCGCGGGGGAGCCTTCGACTTTATCACCAAGCCGGTCAACCTGGACCACCTGTCCCTGCTGATCCGCCGCGCCCTGGAAAGCCGGGAGCTCGAACGCCAGAACCAGGAACTCCAGGGGGAGATAGAAAGCCAGAAGAGGATCTCCTCGATCATCGGCCGCAGTCCGGAGATGAAGAAGATCTTCGATGTCCTCCGCCGTGTGGCGCCCACCCGGGCAAGCGTCCTCATCACCGGGGAAAGCGGGGTCGGCAAGGAACTCATCGCGGACGCCCTGCACAACCTTTCCCCCCGGGCGGACAAGCCCTTCGTGAAGGTCCACTGCGCAGCCCTCGCGGAGTCCCTGCTGGAAAGCGAGCTCTTCGGCCATGAGAAGGGGGCGTTTACGGGGGCGGCGGGCAGGAAACGGGGCCGCTTCGAACTCGCCAACGAGGGAACTCTCTTCCTGGACGAGATCGGTGAGATCAACCAGAACGTCCAGATCAAGATTCTCCGGGTGCTGCAGGAACGGAAATTCGAACGGGTCGGAGGCGAGGAAACCCTGGAGGTGGATGTCCGCGTGATCGCGGCCACCAACCGTGACCTCAAGGCGGAGATCGAGCGGGGAAGCTTCCGGGAAGATCTCTACTATCGGCTGAACGTGGTCAACATCCATGTCCCGCCCCTCAGGGAACGGAAGGACGATATACCGCTCCTGGCGGGCGCGTTCTTGCGGGAATTCTCCGAGGAGAACGGCAAGAGCCTCGAGGGGTTCGATACGAAGGTGCGGGCAGCCTTCTTCGCGTATACCTGGCCCGGAAACGTCCGGGAGCTCCGGAACTGCGTTGAAAGTTCCGTCGTCCTGGCCAGAGGCAGCCTGGTCACCCTGGAGGACCTGCCGCCGGGAATCCGGGAGGCCCAGGAGGACGACACGATCCGGGTCCCCTCAGGCTCCTCCCTGGCGGAGGCGGAAAAGATACTGATACGGGAGACCCTGGCCGCCCAGGGGGGCAATAAAAGCCGGACCGCGGAAATCCTGGGCATCGGGCGCAAGACCCTGTACCAGAAACTCCAGGAATACGGTATCGACGGCGCCCGGCCGGAGGAATGAAGGGCCGAATACCTGCCTCCTTCCGGTTCCCGGAACCCGAGATCAACAGCCCAGGATAAGGCCCAGGATCTCCGACGCCGCCGCGGAGACCTCCCCGTTCGGATCCGAAGCGGCCGCCCTCAGCGCCGGGAGGAACACGGGTTCCCGGGTCCCCCGGGCCGTCTCCAGGATCGTTTTTTTAAGGCCCGGGCCGGAACGGGAAAAGAGGCTGGCGATCTCCCCGTCCGCCTGTCGGATTCCCAGAAGTGCCACGGATCGGACCGCCTGGGCCGCTACTTCCGGGGAATCGTCGTACAGGGCCTTTCGCAGGAAGATATAGGCGCTCTTCTTGCCGGACAGCCCCAGCCGCTTCACCGCCTCCACTCGGGTGCGTTCGTCCCGGGAAACTGTAAACTCGGTACCCAGGGCGAAAAGGTCCTCCTCCCGGTCGAGGAAGGGCTCCCCCTTCGAGTCCTCCCGGGGCTCCCCGGTCTTCAGGGACAGGAGCTTGTACACGCGGACGACCCGGGAAAACCGCCGGGCCGTGGCGGGATCCTTGGACGAGTCGGGATGATAACGCTTTGTGAGCTGGCGGAACGCCCGCTTCAAGTCCCGGGAATCCGCGCCCGGCGGCAGGCCGAACACGGCCCAGAGCTCCCGATCGCTCCTCATGGGAAGGCGACCCTCTTCAGGGCCAGGAGTTCCCCGATCACCGCCTCCAGCGAAGACCGGGCAAGCCTCCGATCCTCTTCGGACCCGGAATCCACGGCCGCCGCGGCCCGGGCGAGGATTTCCTCGACCTCGGAGCGGAAACCGTTGTCGATGTCCTCCGAGTCGGCAAGGGCCCGGACCCGGGCGGCCAGGCGCGCGAGCTTTTCCGAATCCCCGGAGTCCGCGCCGGAACCCGTGACGACCACCGCCTGCTCCGTGCGGGTATCCAGATCCAAGGCGCGCACCCGCAACAGGTCGCTCTCGTCGATGGAAAACTCGACCTGTATCTTCGGCTCTCCCCTGCCGGCCTTACGAATACCGGGCAGCAGGAATCGTCCCAGGGAGGTGTTCTCCGCGGCGGAACCCGAATCTCCTTGGAGGATATGGATCTCCACGGACTCCTGATCGTCCGCGACCGTCGTGAACACCCTGCGCTTCCGCGCAGGCAGGGGCTCGTTCCTAGGAAGAAGCTCCACGAAGCGGCCTCCCTCGATCTCCACCCCGTAGGTCCTGGAATTGACGTCCCGCACCGAGAATCCGCCAGCCCGTCCCGACAGGATCGCGGCCTCCACCGCCGCGCCGACCGCGACGATCTCCTCGGGATTCACCCGGCCCTCAGGTTCCAGTGGCAGAAGCTCCGCGATCATCCTCCGGACCAGGGGAATTCGGCTGGATCCTCCGGACAGCACGAGGGCGCCCACTTCCCGGGGTTTTTTGCCCGCCTCGTCGAGGGCGGTCCGGACCAGGGCAAGGCTCCGTTCCGCCAGGGGCCGGAGAAGGTCCTCCAGCCGATCACGACCGAGGTCGAAGGAGGGATGGGCGACGCCTTTCCCCGCGTTGAGGAAGGGAATGGTAATGGAAGCCTCGGTTCGGGACGAAAGCTCGATCTTAGCCCGCTCGGAAAGGTCCATGAGCTGCTGGGCCAGGAAGGGATCCGAATCCGGATCCACTCCCCAGTCCCGGCGAAACGCCTCGGCCGCCTCGCGGTAGAGCAGAAGGTCGATATCCATGCCTCCCAGCCGGTCATCCCCCGCCGAGGAAAGTACCTCGCAGGTACGCCCCCGGGCGGCGAGGACTGTCACGTCGAAGGTCCCCCCCCCGAAATCGTAGACCAGCACGATCCGTTCGGAATCGGAGTCCCCGGGATTCAAGAAGGCCCGGGCTACCGCTGCCGCGGTAGGCTCGTTCACCAGCCTGGGAACCTCGAGGCCCGCCCGTCGGGCGGCTTCCTTGACGGCCCTGCGCTGGGCCTCCCCGAAGCGGGCGGGCACGGAAACAACCGCCTGTTCGACCGGAAAACCCAGGAAGGACTCAGCGTCCCGCTTCACCTTGGCGAAGATCCAGGAAGCCGCCTCCTCGGGCAGGAAGGACCGTCCGCCTAGGCGGAGGGGGTCCCGGCTTCCCAGGCGCCGCTTGATCCCGGCCACGGTCATCCGGGGAGACGCGACCGCCTGGTTTTTCGCGGATTCGCCCACCAGGATCTCGCCGGAATGGGAAAGGGCTACCACGGATGGAGTGGTTCGGCTGCCCCGGTCGTTCGGAATCATCTGGGGCTTTTGGTTATCGATCCAGGCGCACAGGGTATTTGTGGTGCCGAAGTCGATGCCCAGCATGCTGCGGGTCACGGTTCCCCCTCCCGGCCCGCCAGGCCTTTCTGCTCCTCCAGGGACACGATCAGCTCGACCTCGGCCACCGTGACCCCCAGCTTTGCCGCGATGAGATCCGAGGAGATTCCCCGACGGTTCAAAGACAGCACCTCCTCCTTGAGGGGAGGGGCGGATCTCAAGGGCGTGGAGGAGAAGGAGACGAAGGGTATGGAAGGCTGAAGCGGCGCTGGCCCGGCGCCCGGAAAGTCGTGCCCGGCCTCGGAACGGGGTACGGTTCTGGGGCTCCCGGGCGCGCCGGGCCGGGCCGGATCTTTCCGGTCGGCCTGATATGGTTCCGGATCCCGCGATGAGGATACCGGGTGCCCGACTGCGCGTCCCACGGGCACCGGAGCGCCATCCGTACGGTCGGGTTCTCCGCCGACGGAAGCCGTCTGCCGCATGCGCCCCATCCTGTCGTACACGGCCCCTTCCTGGATCCTCCGCTCGGCTTCCCTGCGGAGCACCACCGCCCTGCGATCCGCCTCGACCACCGCATCTTTCAGGGAACGCACGGCGTCCTCGAGGAGCGTGATATTTCGATCCGTAGTCTGGTTCAGGTCCCGGACGAGCTGGCCCAGCTCTTCCCTCAGCCGTTCCTGAAGTCCTTCCACCTCCAGGGCCTTCCGTATGCGCCCGCGGACATAGAGGAATATAAGGACCAAGCCGGCCAGGTTCACGGCGAGAAGGACTGAGAACTGCGTCATGGCTATCCTTGGATATCGATCCGGCGGCCCAGGTCGGGATCCTTCACGACCTCCGGCTCATCGGACTCCTCGGGATTCCGGCCGCGCTTCCGGCCTTCCGATTCCTCCCCGGCTTCGGAGCCGGATTCACGGTCGCCGATCCTGCCGGTTCCCTCGTCAGCCTGGGGCTTCTGGACGGAACGGACTTCGTCCTCCCGTTTCTTGGCCAGGACGGCCCCCTGGATGGACTGCTGAAGAACGGCTCCGTCCTTGGCGGCCGCCTGCTCCTTGCTGACCTGATTCATCTGCAGGAACAGGGTCTGGAGGTCAATCGGCTTTATAGGCATCCGGCCCCCTGCGGACGTTTTCGTCGTCCAATTCCTCGTACTTCGTCTTCTTGATCAGCATGTTGTCCAGGTAGAAGGTTATACCCTTCTGGTCGGTCTTGAGCTCCTCCACCACGTCCTTGATGATGATCCGGACCCCGGGGTGGGCCTTGCCGGAGACGCTGACCTTGCCCCGGGTCTTCAGATTGGTAAGATAGGCCTGTATGGATTCGATCTCCTTGGCAAGCCCTGCGGCTTCTTCCGCGATCTCCCCGCGTTTGGCCACGCTCTCCTGGAGTATGGCCTCCTTCTCGTCCGGCAGGGTCTTCCGCTGTTTCTTGAGGATCTGGAGGGTGGAGATGTTCTTGTCCATCTCCTCGATCTGGTGCTTCAACTGGGAAACCTGTTGGTTGAGATGGTCCATCCGCTCCTTGCTCTTGGGGTCGTAGCCGACTTCGCAGACCGTCTCGGTGCCGCCCACGGGGGAGCCCAGGGTCTTGGTGTTGATCTCCTCGCAGGCTCGGAAGTGCCCGCCGACCATGGCGGCGCGTTTTCCCTGGCAGATGATCTTCTTGTTGGCGGTGACGTCGGAGTTTACGATGCCGTCGGACACGATGACGGACTCGCCGGCCTCGACCTTGGCGTTTTCTATGAATTTCGCCCAGACGTTCTTGCCCGCGAGGATGGAGCCCCCCGATTTTCCCGTGATACCCTGATGGACGATGATGTCGCCCTCGGCCACGAGCTCGCTTTTACCTACGTTTCCGTGTACTTCGATGTTTCCCGAGGCCTTTACGATGAAGCCGTCCTCCACGTTACCCTGCACGAGCACCGTACCCAGGAACATGACATTCCCGGATTTCAGGTTCACGTCGCCCTGGACCGTGAAGACTTCCTCCACGTTGATCTTTCCGCCGATATAGGTCACCTGGCCGTTTATTTCCGCCAGGACCGTGACCCCGTCTTCGGAGACGCGGACGTTCTTGCCCAGGGGCAGGGGGATGTCCTTTCCGTTCCGGGCGGGGAGTATCTTCCCGGTCACTGTCCGACCCGGAATCGCGTTCTCCGCGGGCACCTTGCGCGCCAAGGGCTGTCCGGCCACCACGTTCTGGATCAAGCCCAGTTCCTTGAAATTGACGCGCCCGTCGGAACTCTCCTTCAGGTGGATCTCGGTCTTGTCGGTGCTGAAGTTGAACTGCATGTAGGCGTCCCGGCCGTTCTGGGGACGGGAACCTTCCGCCGCGAGGGTGGGCTCCCGGTACCGGGGACGGTCCTCCAGCTCCTGCAGGACGTCCTCATTGATGCCGTACACGACCTTGTTGTTCCGCAGGAAGGACAGGATGGAGTCCGCGGAGAGGTCGCAGCCTCCGGGTCCCGGCGCGGTGAGCATGACGTAGGCCTTCATGTCCTGGTCTCCCACGTCCACGGTCATCAGGGCGTCGTTGGCGGGATTGATGACGAACTTGCCGACCAGCACGTATTCTCCGGAAGCCAGGCGCACGACTTCCCGGACGAGGGGCTCGTCGATATCGTGAACCCCGCGCTCGTGCAGCCTGTCCATGGCGCTTTTCTCGGTAGCCTTGCGACCCCGGCCCGCGGGGGGGATGACCTTGAGCATGGCGCCGTCCTGGGAGAGCCTCACGAAGACGGATCCGTCCCTGTCCTTCGGCTCCTGATCCGCTCCGAAATCCTCCGAGAGGATGCCCTCTCCGAACGCGGTTTCCGCGGCGGCCACCTCTTTCTTGGCGGAAGCCTTGTATGCCCGTATCTTCCAAGGTTTCCGTCCGAGACCCAGGGTTCCGGAAACCCCCTTTTCCACGACCTCGAAATCCAAAGAAGCCACGGGGCACTCCAGCTGGATCGCCGCGTTGCGCAGGGCCTCCTCCAGGGACGCTCCCTCCGCGGCCACCGAGGTTTTAACCCTGTCCTCGTCCAGGTATCGGCGCATGAGTTCCTGTATTTCCGGAAGCCCGATCGCGCCGGGCATGGCTATACGATCCCTTTCCGGATGTTCGTGAGTTTGGCCCTCAGCCGGAGTATGGCCTTGGTATGCAGCTGGCTGACCCGGGATTCAGTGACCTCGAGCACCTGTCCGATCTCCTTGAGGGTGAGCTCCTCGTAATAGTAGAGCACGAGCACCTTCTTTTCCTTATCGGGCAATTCCTGGATGGCCTGGACGATTACCCGCCGGATCTCCTCCCTCTCGATCATGGAATCCGGGTTGAGGCTGCCCGGGCTTTCGATGCTGTCGCCGATGGAGATCTTGTCCGCGTCGTCCCCGGAATACCACACGTCGTTGAGGGAGAGGACGGCGGTGCCGGAGATCTTCAGCATGGTCTTGGCCAGCTCGTCCTCGGTGACACCCATGGCCTGGGCGATCTCCGTGTCCGAGGCGGGGCGCCCAAGTTTGGATTCCAGCTGCTGGATCGCCTCCTCCAGCTCCTTGGTCTTTTGCCGGACCGACCGCGGAACCCAGTCTATGGACCTAAGCTCGTCGAAGATGGCACCCCGGATGCGGGTGACCGCGTAGGTCTTGAACTTGACGTTCTTTTCGGGATCGAACTTGTCGATGGCGTCGATGAGACCGAAGACGCCGAAGCCGACGAGGTCCTCGAATTCCACGGAATGGGGCATCGAGGAAGCGACCTTCCCGGCCACGTATTTGACCAGTGGAGCGTACTGTTTGATGAAGGCCTCGCGGATGGCGGGATCCCGTTTCCGCTTGTACTCCACCCAGAGTTCCTCTTCGGTCGTATGTTCCAACAAGGGATTATTCATCTCGGATTACCCTTTCTGATCCCGTTTCAACAATGTACGGACGGCCTGGGCCATGGCCACGGCGTCCACTCCGTCCCGGGAAGCCCCGGTGGTGGAGATGGGATCCCGGGCGGGAGCCTCGCCCGCGTCGATATCTTCATGGGCCGCGGCGGAGAACACGTCCGATAGGCCGTCCAGGTCCGGCAGGACGTCCAGGTCGTCGAAGGTTGCGGGCGGCCGGGCGGACACGGATGGAGGCGCTTCGCTCGCCTCCTCCGCGGGGACGAGGCTGTCCGTGCCGATCTCGGCCGCGTCCCGCTCGAGGTCCCGCAGATCCTCCTCCCCTACGCTTCCCGGATCCGAAGCTTCCGGCAGTTCTTCCACCTCCTCGGCTGCCTCATCCCCGCCGGGAAGAACTATGTTCAGATGATGCCCGGGATCCGCGGACGACGGAACCGGGGAATCCGTCTCCTGGGACGGGGATTCTCCGTACAGTTCCGGAAGGAATTGCCGGGCTACGAAGGAAGCGCCGGCCCCGAGGGCGGCGAAGGCCGCTCCGGAAACGGCTGCCCGCAGGAGAAGGGCGCCGAAGGCCACCTGGCTGACCAGTCCCGTCAGGGCGGAGATCAGGAAGGCGGCCCCGGCGGCGATCGTCATGATCCGGATATCGGAACTCACCCCTGGCGCCCCTCCCCGTGCGGATTACCGTCGGCCCGTACGCGGCTCCCGGATATCTCATTACATCTTATGGCAATGCCGAAGCCGGAGTCAAGCCGAAGCCCTTTCCCGGCTTCCAAGAAGACGGACAAGCTCATTCCCTCCCGAAGAGCTTCCGGATGAACCGGCCGATGCCCTTGTCGTCGGAAAAATCGGTCTTCTCGATCCGGCTGACCAGGTGCTGGACCGAAATCGCGGCCTTGGACTTGGGGTCCGAGAGGATGAAAGGCTTTTGCCGTATCACCGATGCCGGCACGATGGGATCCTCGTAGATGCAGCCCAGATACTCCACCTTGAGGTTCAGGAACTGCCCGGAGATGTTGATGATCCGTTCGGCCACCCTCTTGCCCTCCAGCACAGTCTTCACCCTGTTGACCACCAGCTTGAGGCCGATGTTCAGGTTCTCCACCTCCGTGGCGATGATCTTGATGATCCCGTAGGCGTCCGTGATGGCCGTGGGCTCCGGGGTCGTTATTATGATGGCGTCGTCCGCGGCGGCCACGAAGGAAAGCACGTTGCTGGAGACCCCCGCGCTGGTGTCGATGATGATGATGTCCGCCCCCGCCAGGGAATACAGCTCACTGATAAAGCTTTGCCTCTCCTCCTCGGAGAGGTTGGCGATCTTGGAGAACCCGGAAGCCCCGGCCACGATCTGGATCCCGTAGTCCGTGTCCAGGATGATCTCCTTCATCGTCTTCTGCTTCCGGATCACGTGGTAGAGGTTGTACTTGGGGATCATGTTGAGCATGATGTTCACGTTGGCGAGCCCGAGGTCCGCGTCCAGCACGATGACCCGCTTGCCCTGCTGGGCGTAGGCCAGCGCCAGGTTGACCGAGAGGTTGGTCTTACCGACCCCGCCCTTGCCGCTGGTCACCGTGATCACACGGGTCCGCTTCTGGGAGGGGGCGCCCTGGGACGACGCGGAGGCCGGAGCCCCCGACTGCATGAGCTCCCTGAGTTTCTGTGCCTGGTCTTCCATCAACGCCTCCCCTCCGCCCGGGTCTCCCGGCGGGATCCAAATTTCTCCTCGATCCGGTCGCGGTCCAGCTTGAAACCCTCCAGGCCCAGGAGGAACCGCGGGATCGCGGCAGGCTGGATGTCCTGGGGCACCTTCTGGCCGTCGGTGAGATAGGACACGGGCTTGCGCCGCTGGGACAGGACGGAGATCACGTTCCCCAGGCGGTTCGTCTCGTCCAGTTTGGTGACCACGACGGCATGGTAATCGAAGGGCTCGAACTGCCGGAGAATCTCCTCCATGTCCGTGGCCTTGGTCGTGGCGGCCATGGCCAGGTGCACCTCCGCCCGGGGACCGCAGGCGTCCAAGATCTGCTTCATCTCCGCCAGCTTCACCGCCTCTCGGGGGCTCTTGCCTATGGTGTCCACCAGGATCAGGTCGACTTCCTGGTACAGGGCGATCGTCTTGGCCAGGTCCTCTGCGGTCTCCACACAGGAAGTGGGCACCCCCATGATGTCGCCGTAGGTCTCGATCTGCTGTTTAGCCCCGATGCGGTAGCTGTCTATGGTGATCATCCGCACGTCCCGGGGCGGGAGGCCGCCGATCCCGATCTTGTGGATGGCCGCGAGCTTGGCGATCGTGGTGGTCTTTCCGACCCCGGTGGGACCCACCAGGACGAAAACCCGGGGGCCAGGAGCGGAAGGCGTCTTGGAGACGGAGATGTCCTCTCCGATCCACTCCAATGCCGCCTCCTGAAGGCTGTCCCAGTCCTCCAGGGCGTCCAGGGTAAACTCCGATCGGACGCGGTCCAGGATCCCCCTGCGGTAGGGCTCCGTGAACTCGTTTAGGGCGAGGAGGTCGTCCAGGGCCTTCAGGTTGGGATGGTCCGACTCCGCCTCGGGGGGCCGGTAGGTTTCCACGGCGCGCTTCAGGTCCCGCACCTCGGACAGGACCTCCTGGAGGGTCCGGTCCTGGATGGAAGCCAGGAGCCGGCGCTTCTCCTCCTCCAGGTCGAGCTTCCGGTTGGCCGTCTCCTTGGCCGCTTCCTGGCGGATGTAGCCCGTGAGCTCGACGCCCTCCCGGGCGAAGAAGCCCAGGACCCCGCCTGTACGAACCACCCGCTGTGTCAGGACCTGGGCTGCATCCCCGTACTTGGCGCGCACCCTCTCGATGGCTTCCCGGTGGGTGGCCCCTTGTTCGGTAAAGTATTCCATCCCTTCGCTTCCTTCCCCGCTTGGTTCGGCCTATTCCAGCCGTATCTCACCGATGGCTTCCACGCTCACGTCCGACACCACCTCGGGCACCGAGAGCACGACGAGGTCCGGAATCTCCCGCTCGGTGCTCGACTTCACCAGGGCTCGGGCGGCCTCGGAGCAGAGGATGAGCGGGAAGAAACCCTGCTTCTGGACCGCCGAGACCGCCTGGGTCAAAGCCTTGATCCACTGCCTCTGCACCGCCGGTTCAAGGGCGGCTATATTGCCCATCCCTGACTCCACCCGACTCTCGATGATCTTCTGTTCCAGGTCCGGATCTATGGTCAGGACGTGCAGGACCTTCTTCGCGTCCGCGTACTGAAGACAGATCTGCCTCCCCAGGGCCTGGCGCACCTTCTCCGCCAGGAAACCGGGGTCCTTGGTGATGCCCGCGTAGTCCGCCAGGGTCTCCAGGATCACGACCATGTTGCGTACCGACACCTGCTCCCGCAGGAGGGCCTGGATGACCTTCTGGATCTCCCCCAGGGAGAGGTGCTTCTGGATGTCTTCCACCACCGCGGGATAGTCCTTGCGGAGGGTGTCCAGGATGGACTGGATCTCCTGGCGCCCCAGGATCTCCGAGGCGTGCCGCTTGATGATCTCCGTGAGATGGGTTGCCACGATGCTGGGCGCGTCCACCACGGTATAGCCCGCCCGTTCCGCCTTGTCCCGCTGGTCCTCGGCTATCCAGAGGGCCGAAAGGCCGAAGGCCGGATCCCGGGTCTTCTCCCCGGGGATCTCCTCTGTCACCCCGCCGGGATTGATCGCCATGTAGTACCCCAGCCGGATGACCCCGCGGCCCACTTCGACGCCCTTGATCTTGAAACAGTACTCGCTGGGCTCCAGGCGCATGTTGTCGATGATCCGGATGCGGGGCACAACCAGGCCCATGTCCAGGGCGCTCTCCTTGCGGATCCGGGTAATGCGCTCCAGGAGCTCCGCGCCCTTGTCCCGGTCAACAAGGGGTATGAGGCCGTAGCCCAGCTCCAGGCTTATGGGATCCAGGGGAACCACGGGGGAAAGCTCCTGGGCGGACTCGCCCTTGGCCTTGGCCCCCGCGGGATGGGCCTTGGCGGCTTCCGCATCCCGAAGCTGCTTGCGGGATAGTCGGAACGCGAGCCAGGCCATGGAGGCCGCCATGGGAAGGAGGACGTACCAGGGAAAGCCGGGAAGAAAGGCCAGGGCGGCCAGGACGGCGGCCCCTATCCAGTAGATCCGGGCGTTCTGGGAGAACTGGACCGTCACGTCCCCGCCGAAGGTTCCCTGGGAGTTCGCCCGGGTGACGATGATGCCCGTGGCCACGGACACCAGGAGGGCCGGCAGCTGGGACAGAAGGCCGTCCCCAATGGTCAGGGAGGTGTAGGCTTCGATGGCGGTCTGGAAGCTCTCGGAGTGGATCACCATGCCCACCACGAATCCGCCCAGCATGTTGATGATGGAGATGAAGATCCCGACCTTCACGTTCCCGGACACGAACTTGGATGCGCCGTCCATCTGGCCGTAGAAATCCACCTCCCGCTGGACCTCGTCCTTCCGTTTCCGGGCCTCCTCCTCGGTGATGGCCCCGGAGTTGAATTCGCTCTCGATGGCCATCTGCTTGACCGGCAAACCGTCCAGGGTGAACCGGGCGGCCACCTCGGCTATCCGCGTCGCCCCCTTGGTGATGACGATAGCCTGCACCGCGATGATCACGATGAAGATGATGAAGCCGATCACCAGGCCTTCGGTGCCGCCGGAGCCGACCACAAAGGTGGAGAAAGCCCGGATCAGACGGCCGTCGAAACGGCTGCCCTGGGTCAGGATGAGGCGGGTGGAGGAGATGTTCAGCGCCAGTCCGAAGATCGTGGATACCAGCAGCATGGTCGGGAAGATGGAGAACTCCGTGGCCTTGCGGGTATAGAGCACGATCAGCAGGATTAGGAGGCTGATCGTGAGATTGAAGGCCATCAAGGCGTCCAGGAGGACCGTGGGGATGGGAATGATGATCATGAGGACGACGGCCACGGCGCCGATCGCCACGGCGAAGTCGGAGCGGTTCGTCAGGAAGGTGTCCCTCAGGACCCGTTGGGTATCGGACATCTAAGCCTCCTCCGGGCTCGGGCGGTACGGACGTCCCGTCATGCCAGGTCCTCCGCCCCGGCGGCCCGGGCGTAGCGGCGGCCCTTGTCGGAAAGGGCGTACACGTGGGCCAGGACCGCGGCAATGGCCTGGTAGTACTTTTCGGGGATGGTCTGGCCGATTTCGGTCTCCGCGTACAGGGCCCGGGCCAGGGGCCGGTTTTCCACCACCGGGACCCGGGAGTCCTCGGCGATGCGGCGGATCCGGAGGGCGGCCTCGTCCAAGCCCTTGGCGGTCACCATCGGGGCGGCCATGGCTTCACGGTCCCATTCCAGGGCTACCGCGAAGTGAGTCGGGTTCGTGATCACCACGTCCGCCTTGGGAACGTTGACCGCCATATTGCGGGTCAAAAGATCGCGCATCCGCTCCCGGAGACGGCCCTTCACCTGGGGATCCCCCTCGTGCATTTTCCGTTCTTCCTTGACCTCCTGCTTGGTCATCTTCATCCGCTCCAGGAATTGCCGTTTCTGGAACATGTAGTCCGGGATGGACATGGCCAGGAGGGTGACCGCCACGGCCAGGATCAGCTTCAGGATCATCCCGGAGACCAGCTTGACGGAAGTCCAGAAGGGGGCGAGGTAGAGGTTCCGCAGGCGCTCCAGTTCACCGCTCACCAGGATCCAGGCCACCGCGACTATGATCGAGATCTTGAGTATGGACTTTCCGAGGTTATAAAGGCCCTCTATGGAGAAGACCCTCTGGAAATACTGCCCGAGCCTGGGGATGACCTTCTTGAAGTCCGGGGTAACGGGCTTCACGGAGAAGAGGAATCCGACCTGTAGGATGTTTCCGAAGAGGGCGGCCAGGACGCCCACCGAGGCCAGGGGCAGAAGGAGCCGGAGCAGGTACCGGAAGAAGAGGCCCGCAGCCAGGGCTCCGTCGGTCACGATGTCCGACTCCGTAGACAGCCGAAGGAACCGCACGATCATCTCCCGGAGGGTTTCGAGCATCCAGGGAGCCAGGATCGCCAGGGTCACCGCGGTCAGAAGCAGGCTGATAGCCGCGACCAGGTCCTGGCTCTTCGCGACCCTGCCCTCCTCCCGCGCCTTCCGGAGCTTGTACTCGGAAGGCTCCTCGGTACGACCTTCCTCCTCCGGGGAGGCGAACCACTGGAGGGGGATGTCCGCCGGGGACATGCGCTTTTCGGGACGGGGGAAGGATCGATTTAGGGATTCGAGGCACCTCATCCCGTGCCCCCCAGCATGTTCGCAAGATCCAGAAACCCGGCTTCGATAAGCCGGGAGAACGCTTCCATCAGGTACGGAAGCGATCCGAAGAGGAGGAGGAAGGCCACTCCGATATTCAGGGGAAAACCCTCGGTCAGTAGGTTCATCTGGGGAGCCGCCTTGGACAGAAGGCCCATGGTCACGGAGATGACCATCAGGGTGCCCAGGATAGGAAAGGCCAGGGTCATGGCGTTCTTGAACAGGAGGGATACGGCGCCGAAAAGGTACTCGAAAAAACCCTCCCGTCGGATTACCAGGTCCACCGCCCTCAGGGCCTGGAAGGATCCCCGGACGCCGATCAGGAACAGGTCGCGGAAGCCGCCGATCTGCACGAAGACCAGCATGGCCACGATGTTCAGGTACTGCCCCATCAGGGGAATCTCGATCTCCGCCAGGGGATCGTAGACTTCCGAGGCTCCGAATCCCATTTGAAGGGAGAAGAACTGTCCAGCGGTCACGAAAGCCGCCTGGACCGCGACCAGGAAGAATCCCGTGATGAGTCCCAGGAGGGCCTCCCCCGCGAGGAGGGCTAAATAGGGGCCGATGGTATCCGGAATCGGGTATCCGGCCTCAAGGACCCAGGGATACACGGCCGCAGCGGTCAAGCCCGAAAGGGCGATCTTGGCGGCCTGGGGGATGCCGTCGCTGGACAGGAGGGGGGCCGTCTCGACCATGGCCAGAACCCGAACGGCGATGAGGAAGAAGAGGTCTGCGCCGTCCAGGATCTCGTTGAACATCCGCTTACCTCGCCGCCAAGGGGATAAGTTCGAAGAGGGTCCGGGTATACTGTGCGAGATGCCCGAGCATCCAGCCTCCCAGGATGGCCAGGACGGCCAGGATGGAAGCGATCTTGGGAACGAAGGTCAGGGTCTGTTCCTGGATCGAGGTTGTGGCCTGGAGGATGGAGACGATGAGCCCCACAACCAGAGCCACGATGAGGATGGGCGCGGCGATCAACACGACCTCCAGGATCCCGCCCCGCATCAGGTTGACCGCGTCTCCTATGTCCACCTGCTCCTCCTACCGGAACGAAGATACGAGCTGCCGGGTCATGAGATTCCAGCCGTCCACCAGGATGAAGAGGATCAGCTTGAAGGGCATCGATATCATGACCGGGGGCAACATGATCATACCCATGGACATCAGGGTGGATGCCACGACCATATCGATAACTATAAATGGTATATATAGATATATACCGATCTTGAACGCCACGGTCAGTTCGTTGAGGATGAAAGCCGGGATGAGCACGTAGGTGGGCACGTCCGCCAGGGTGGCGGGCTTCTCGAGCCCGCGCATGGACATGAAGAGCCGGATGTTCTCTGGATTGGATTCCATCTGCCGGTACATGAAGAGCCGAAGGGGTGACTCGCCGGCCCGGTAGGCCTCGGATACGGTCATGCGCCCCTCCGCCATGGGGGTCAGGGCGTCCCGGTTGATCTGGTCCAGGGTGGGCCACATGATGAATATTGTCATAAAAAAGGAGATTCCCAGGAGGACCTGGTTCGGCGGTACCTGCTGGAGGGAAAGGGCTCTCTTTATAAAATCCAGCACGATGGAGATACGCAGGAAGCTGGTCATAAGGATGAGGATGCTGGGCGCCAAACTAAGTACCGTCAGAAGCAGGAGGAGCTGTACGGAAAACGCCACCTCCCGATTGTCCCGGGGATTCCGGATCGTCAGGTCCACGAAGGGCACGGCGGGCGGGGGCGCCGGAAACCCCGTGGTTCCGGCCCCGGCCCTGGGAGCGGTCCCCGATCCCGGCACCGGAACGCTGACCGCCGAGTCCCGGGGAGCCGAGGGAAAGGGCGCGGCGTCCTGGGCGGATACGGTCGACAGGGATCCCGCGAAGACTGCGGCCGCAAGGACCAAGATGAGGCGGTTGCGCATCTCCCCTCCCGGTGCGCCGGAAACGGCTTCAGAATCGCTTCAGCCGGTCCCTCTGCCGCGCCAGGAACTCCGTGCCCGGAATCCCCTTCGCGGAATCGGCGCGATGCTTCGATACGGGCTTCAGTAAGCCCGCCAGGAGGGTGCCGAAATCCCGGGTATCGGCCTGCGGTGCGGTCGCGGCCCGGAGTTTCATCTCGTCGATGAGCTCCGGATCCTCCACCTCGTGGATGAGGCTTAGGGACGAGTCCGTCGCGCCGATCAGGAAGGCCTTGGCTCCGAGGGAAACGACGTACAGCCACCTGCCGGTCCCCAGGGGGGCCGAGGCGAGGACCCGGACGAAGGCGTCCTCGGGAACCTTTGGCCTGCCCGCCCGGCGAAGAAGCCGGAACGTAAGCCAGATGGCCCCCAGGACGAGCGCCAGGGTCAGCAGCATCCGTAGGAAATACGGCCATGCGGAGTCGGACAGGGCGTTCCGATTCCCGGGGGTCGCGGATTCCGAGGATTCTGCCAGTACGAGGTCCGTTTCCGCGGCGGGAGCCGCGGAGCCTTGTCCCGAGGCAGGGCCGGTCCTGGAACCGTCCGCACCCGGAGTCGGCTGGGCGAGGGCCGACGGGCACAGCAGGGTCAGGACCGCAACCGCGCACAGGACGCGATACGGTATGTTCAGCTTTCCCCTCCGGGATATATTCTACATCACGGAATTCAGAATTGCAATAGATATTGACGGGAAAGGGAAATAAGTGATTTTTTGGGGTTCGGTCGGACGGATCCCGCCCCGGCGGTCCGGAGCCGGGATCCGGCCCGGGCGACTAGCTCATGTCGCTCATCCGCTCCATGGGAGACACGATTTCCGTGACCCGGACGCCGAAATTCTCGTCGATGACGACAACCTCGCCCTTGGCTATGAGCTTGTGGTTGACCAGGATGTCCACGGGTTCTCCGGCCAGTTTGTCCAGCTCGATGATGGTACCCTCGCCCATGCCCAGGATCTCCTTGATGAGTTTGCGGGTCCGGCCGAGCTCCACGGTCATCTCCATGAAGACGTCCATGATGAGGCCGATGTTTCCGGACTCCACGGGGGCGCTCTGCATGGCGAGGTTGGCGAACTGGACGGGCTGGACGTTGGGGGGACTCATGCCTCCCAGGGGATTGGCCATGCCCGCGAACATCCCTCCCATGGGCTGGGAATACATACCCTGCATTCCCGACATATTCATCCCCTGGCCGCCCATCGCCGGGGCGGCGGAGGGTTGGACGGATTGGGAGGAGGCTCCGCCGCCTCCGGCGGCGGCCACCACGTCCCGCACGAAGGGAAGGGAGAAGGTCTCCATGAACTGCTCGGGCTTCCCGCCGATGTTGACCGGCCACACGACCCGGATGAAGTCCCCGGAGGGCAGCCGGACCATCGCCTTGGGAACGTAACTGCCCTCGGCGGAGGAGGATTGGAGACTCCGGTTTCCGGTCCGGTCCGTGAAGACCGTGATCAGGGTTCCGGTCAGGGTGGATACGCACTCGGAGACCGCGGAGATGGCCATGTCGTCCAGGTCCGTCAGGGAATCGTCCTTGTTCGCCAGGGACGCGATCCTCACGGCGGTTTCCTTGGACAGGATGAACAGGTGTTCCCCGGGGATGCCGCCGGTCATGTCGATCTGGACCGCGAGGACTTCCTCCGGAACCGACTGCAGGACCGCGTCCCGCTGGACCTGGTCAACCTGGGGCGCTCCTACGGTCACCTCGAGCCCCGTGATCATGGACAGGTTCTGGGACTGGGAACCCGCCGTTCCCTCCAGGATGGACTTGAAGAACTGGGCTTCCCGGGAAACGTTTCCGGCCGCCGCGGCTCCGGGAGCGGCTGCCGCCTTGCCCCCGCCCGTATCCAGGCCGGCCAGGAGGGAGTCTATCTCTTCCTGAGACAAGGCGCCGTCACTCATAGGATTCTCCTTCTTCCGATGTAAGTTCCTCGAACTCCTCCTGCCCGACGTCCTCCAGCTTCTTGGTGATCTGGACGGCCATCTTTCGGCCGATCACGCCGGGACGGCAGAGGAACTTCTTCTTGTTTCCCACGTTGAGGACCATGGGATCGTCGACCTTCACGTTATAGAGCCGGACGACGTCGCCGGCCCGCAGGGACAGCACGTCCCGGACGGACACCTGGATCTTCCCGATCTCCGCTATCACGGGAATCTCCACGGTGGAGAGCTTTTCCTTCAGGATGTTCAGGTTTTCCGTGGTGGCGCCCCGCCGGACGGAGCTGTACCAGTACTGGGCCGAGAGCTTGGAGACGATGGGTTCGATGGTAAGGTAGGGGATGCAGAGGTTCATCATCCCCTCGATCTCCCCGACCTTGGTCTCCAAGGTGACCAGGACCACCATCTCCGTGGGGGGAACGATCTGGGCGAACTGGGGGTTCGTCTCGATTTGGGAAAGCCGGGGCCTGAGGTCGATCACCTGGGTCCAGGCTTCCCGCATGTTCCCCAGGATCCGGACGATGATGCCCTCCATGACGGAGTGCTCGATGTCCGTGAGCTCCCGGTTGAGCTTGGAACCTTCTCCGGAACCGCCGAAGAGGCGGTCGATGATGGTAAAGGTCACGGATGGGTCTATTTCCAGGATGGCCTGGCCCTTCAGGGGGTCCATGCTCACCACCGCGAGGGTGGTCGGCGTGGGGATGGACCGGATAAATTCCTCGTAGGTCAGCTGGTCCACCGAGGCCACGTGGACGTGGACCAGGGTGCGCAGGGAGGCGGAGAGGCTGGTGGTGGTCAGGCGGGCGAAGGTCTCGTGCATGATCTGCACGGTGCGGATCTGTTCCTTGGAGAACTTGTCCGGCCGCTTGAAGTCGTAGATCTTGATCTTGCGGGAATCCGTGGTCGGCCGGATGGCCTCCACGTCCGTTTCCCCCGCGTTGATCGCCGTGAGGAGCTGGTCTATCTCATCCTGGGACAGGACTTCCGTCATGCCTCCCCCTCCCGCGTCCCATCATTGCATGAATCGTTCCGGCGTTCAAGGCCGGCTTTTACATCTTGATCACGTCCAGCTTCTCGAAGAGCACTTCCTTGATGGACGGCTTGTTCAACATGTTGTTGAGCTCCTCGCGTATCTCTTCCTTGAGCCGCTGTTCGTTCTTCGGGGCGAGGTAGTCCGCGGTCTTCGCGCTGAAATAGTTGCGCAGCCTGTCCCGCATCTGGTGGATCCGGGCGGTGAGCATGGCGGGGGTGTCCTTGTCCCCCTTCTCGAAGCCCAGGTTGATCTTGACCACGATGGAGGACGGCTCGTTGTCGATGGTCCGCGTACGGATCTCCCCGATGGTGGTGAAATACTCGTACTCCGGGCTGGCCCGTTGGTAACTCTCCCCCAGCGCCACCTGGGTCATGGGCTTGCCCTGCTTGTTGACGATGTTCACCGTGACGATCACCACGGTCACCACGAAGATGACGGCCCCCAGGGCGATCCCGATCCACATGAGAAGGCGAAGGATGCCGGCACCGCCCCCCTTGGCCCGTGCGGGAGCGGGGGCCGCTCCGCCCTCCTCGTTGAGGTTCAAGCCCTGGTCATCGAAGCTGTCGCCCATTCCGTACCTCCGAATTGCGTCGGGAAACCCCGGGTCCGAGACCCGGAAGGTCCCGCGTTCCCGTGCCGGGAACATCCTCTATGTAATGATCGGCGAAAAGAATGTCCGGCTTTCGCGGAAATTGCGGGTCCCTCCGCGCCGGCCGCCCCGTGAAGGCCGCCCCGCGGAAGCCGGTCCACGGGCCGCCGGGAAGGCCGGCCTACAGGTGGGCTTCGTCCAGGATGATGATGTCCACCATCCGGTTGTACGCCCTGCCTTCCTCGGTGTCGTTGGAGGCTATGGGCACGGTGTCCGCGAACCCGGCCACCTGGAAGCGCCGCTCGTCCGCCCCGAAGTCCGTGAGATAGTGCAGGACATTGAGGGACCGGGCGGCGGAGAGCTCCCAGTTGGACCTCCAGGGTCCCGCGGGATCCGTGCTGGTCGCGTCCGTATGTCCTTCGATGCGGAATTTACGGCCCGCCAGCTCGTCGCTCTTCAGGAGCTCCGCCAGACGCACGAGCATGGTCCGGGTCTCCTCTATGTTCACGTCCGCGCTTGCGGGACGGAAAAAGGCGTCCGAGGCCAGGGAGATCACGATCCCCCGCTCGTCCGTGGAGATACGCACCTTGTTGGACTTGATCTCCGGCTGGAAGAGGCTGGTGGCCTTTTTCTTGGCCGTGGCCAGGAGCCTGCCCTTTTCCATGGAAGGCAGGGTGGAAACCGTATTCCCCAGTTCCGCCAGCTTGCCCACCGAGAGGGTGTTGCCCCCCGTGGAGGCTCCCATGCCGATGTTGTTCATCGAGGATATGAGCACCTGCATCTGGGTGATGTCCACGTCCGTGACGTCGAAGAGGGCCACGAAGAAGCAGAGGAGCAGGGTCACCATGTCGGAGTAGGTTACGATCCACTCCCCGGTGCCCCCTCCGATCTCCTTCCGCTGTTTCTTGGCCATGATCAGTCCTTGCCGTACTTGTCGATGAGTTCCTTCTTGTCCGCGGGTTCCAGGTAGGAGGTCAGCTTGACAAGGAGGATGCGGGGGTTGTCGCCCGCCTGGATGGACAGGACGCCCTCGATGATCATCTCCCTAAGCCGGGTCTCCATGGCGTCCTTGGCCGCGAGCTTTCCCATCATGGGGGTCAGGATGAAGTTTGCCATCATGGCGCCGTAGTAGGTGGTGATCAGGGCCACCGCCATGTTGGGTCCGATCCGGCTCTTGTCCTCCAGGTTCTTCATCATCGCGATGAGGCCCTGGACGGTGCCCAGCATCCCGAATCCCGGGGCCAGCTTGGACCAAGCGTCGACCATCTTGAGCCACCGGGCGTGGCGCTCGTTCATGGCGTTGAGCTCGTTCTCCATGAGGTTGCGTATGATCTCGGCGTCCGTTCCGTCCACCACCAGGCGGAGCCCGGCCTGCATGAACTTGTCGTCCAGTTCGGCGATCACTTCCTCCAGGGAGAGGATGCCCTCACGCCGGGCCTTTTCGGCCAGCTCGTAGAGCTTCTCCACGATCTTAGATTCCCCGAATTCCTCCACCCGGAAGCATTTACCCAGGATGGAGAACAGCCCTATGGATTCCTTGAGGGAATAATTGATGAGCAGGGCGCAGTAGGACCCGCCGATGGTCATGAATACGGAGGGGACGTCGATGTACGTCCCCACCTGGCCGCCCGAAGTATACATCGCCATGATGATGCAGGCGAAACCGCCGATTAGGCCGATCAGGGAACCTAGATCCATACTCACTCCTCGTTCTTGAAGGCGCCGATCTGCCGCCTGTAGGCAACGATCCGGCCGAGGACCTCGGGCACGCCCTCCAGCACGACGATCCGCTTCCCGGAAAGCATTATCAGCGTCGTGTCGGGATTCTTCTCAATATATTCGATCTGGTGCGGGTTTATCCAGAAGGTCTTGCCGGAAAGCTGGGTGAGTTCGATCATGGCGTGGACGGTGGACGGTGGACGGAAATGTTTGCAGTCCGCGGCTAAAACCGACGCTCAAGCGTGGTTCGCAGCCGCCAACTGGTGCCACTTCCGTTTACCGTTCACCGTCCACCGTTTACCTCCTACCGTTTCAGCGTCAGAAGCTCCTGGAGCATCTGGTCGCTGGTCTGTATGGTCTTGGAACTGGCCTGGAAACCGCGCTGGGTGACGATCATGTCCGTGAACTGTTCGGCCAGGTCCACGTTCGACATCTCCAGGGTGCCCGCGATGATCTTGCCTTTTCCGGCGATGCCGGAGGGGCCGATGTCCGCCAGGCCGGAGTTGTTGGACTGTACGAAGTTCGTCTCCCCGGTCTTCTCCAGGCCCCCGGGGTTGGTGAAGCTGGCCAGGGCTATCTGCCCGATGGTCCGGTTGGACCCGTTGGAATAGACCGCCGTGATGATCCCGGACTGATCTATCTTGAAGGTCTCCAGGTAGCCCATGGAGTACCCGTCCTGCTCGAAGACCTTGGTGCTGGAAGTTTCGGCGAACTGGGTCACCGTGCTCCGTACGCTCCCGGCGGTCCCGAGGTTCAGGGAGAAGGTCTGCCGTACGGGTCCGGCCCCCTCTTCCGCCGCAGCGTCCTGGACGTCGAAGGCGATGTTCACCGCCAACGCGCCTTCCTCGGGGCTCTGGTTGCCCTGGGCGTCCGCGACCCTTCGGAGGGTCCCCAGGTTGGTGAACTCCACGATGAAGTTGTTCGTTCCTTCGGGGGCCTCGCCCAGGGCGGCGGCGGTGTTGGTCGCGGTCTCGGCCTCGGGATCCACGGTGACCGCCGCGTTCCACTGGTTCGGCTGGCCGGGCACCCGGGTGAACTCTATGCGAAGGATGTGCTCGATCCCGAAGGAATCGTAGATCTTCTCCTCCACCCGCCAGGTCCCCCGGAGTATCGTCTCTTCCGATGCGCCTTCGGGGATCTCCGGAACGCGCTTGTCCAGGTTGCAGGCCAAGTAGACCTGTTCGGTAGCCTTTGCGGGATCTTTGGATCCCACGGGGATGACCAGGTCCTCCAGGGCGCCGGATGTGTTCAGGATCTCCCGGCCGTTCACGATCTGGGCGTTCCAGCCCTGGACCCGGTATCCGTTCGCGGGGTTCACCAGGCGCCCGTCCCGGTCCAGGCCGAAGGCCCCGGCCCGGGTGAAGAAGCGGGAATCCCCCTTCTGGAGCACGAAGAACCCGTTGCCCTGGATGGCTATGTCCGTCATCACCCCCGTGGTCTGAAGGGAACCCTGGGTATGAATCGTGTCCACCGAGGCGATCGACATCCCGAGGCCGATTTCCTTGGGATTCACGCCGCCCACTTCCTCGTTGGGCCGCGCGGCGCCTGACATCTGCTGGTACAGGAGGTCCTGGAAATTCACACGGTTCTTCTTGTATCCCGTGGTGTTGACGTTGGATATGTTGTGTCCGAGCACGTCCATCCGGACCTGGTGGTTCTGCAGGCCCGAGACGCCGGAATACAGGGATCGCATCATGGAGAGGCCTCCTTACTCGATGACCTTCTCGACCTGATCGAGGTCGTAGAAGGTTCCGTTCACCATTACCATGGGGAATTCCCCCCGAACGATCTGGGTCACCGTTCCGGTGACCGAAGATTCTCCGTTCACGATCTCCACGTTCTTGCCCAGCATCCCCTGGGCTTCGCCGAGCCGGAGCACCGAGGCGACCTTGGAGAACTCCCTACCCATGTTGGTCATCTGCTCCAGGGAGGAGAATTGGGCCATCTGGGCTATGAATTCCTTGTCTTCCATGGGCTTGGTCGGATCCTGGTTCTGCAGCTGGGTTATGAGGATCTTGAGGAAATCGTCCTTGTCCAGGGTGGGCTTGAAGGCCTTGCCGCCGTTCAGGGACTTGTTGAAGGCGTCCACGTCGAACTGTGTTCTGCTCAACTCGGCGGGGTGCATCATCGCGGAAAAATCCATACCATCGGCCTCCATACTCTATGGCGCGAAAAACCTTGCGACCGGCCGTGCCGGCCGGGGCTCCCGGCGCATCATGCCCAGATATTCACCGTACCGTCCGACCCGTATGCGGCGTCGGAGGCGGCAGGCAGGGATCGATCGAAATCGCGGAGCCTCTCCGTGAAGAAGGGCGATTCCCCCGCCTCCGCGGGATCCCCTCCCCCTTCGGCCTGGCCTCCGCCCACGGATACTTCCAGGCTGGCGGTCTCGAAGCCGCCTTCCGCGAAAGCGTCCCGGAGTCCTCCGAGACTCTTCTCGAAGGCGTTCCGGGCCTCGTCCGTTTCGACGACGATCCGCCCCGTGATATTCTTCTCGGTCATTTTGAGTTCTATCTTGACGTTCCCCAGGGATTCCGGCTCCAGACGGAGCCGGATCATCCCGGAATCCCCGTCCCGCAGGACGATGTGGGCCGCCTTGACGATATCCTGGGCCCCCGCGTCCGACAGGTGCCTGGCCAAAATGTCGGAGAATCCCGATCCCTGGGTCGGCTTGGCGTTCGTGGGCCTTTCCGTAAGAACGGGAGCCTCCGCCTGCCGGCCGCCCGTCTGGACCGTCTCGCGGGTCGTGGAGGGCCCCTCCGAAGTTCCGCCGGACTTCCCTCCCGGTTCCAGCTCCGGATTATCAGGACGCATGCGGAGATCCAGGACGGAGACTTTAACATCCTTCCGCCCGCCCCGGCGTCGACCCGCACCGGAGCCTTCGGCGGACCTGTCTTCTCCGGACAATTGCGCCTCTTCGGGCCGGGCCGCGGGTTTTATAACCGGAGCCGCGGCGGCCGGAGCGGCGTCTTCTCCCCGGAGTATCGGGGTCTTGCCGCGCTCATTGGATTTTCCCTTGACCTCCGAGGCTTCTTTGACGCTCTTTTCGGGTACCGGCCGACCTGCTTCAGGGTCCGCGCGGTTTGCAGCTCCTGCGCCGAACGCGGCGCCGTGGGCCTGGACCGCGGACATC
>JBGSPT010000065.1:0-16910 GCA_041738475.1 Treponematales bacterium | reverse complement strand
GGCGGCCCGCGACGTCGGCCGACCCGGCTCGTAGCGCCGCACGCAGCCTGTGAGGAGCAGGGAGGCGGAAGCCGCCACGAGGGCGAGGATCGTCAAGGCCGCCGGAACCGACGCAGGGCCTGCGGTTTTCCGCGAGGTCTTCGGGAACGTACTGCAGGTACCTTTCATGGCCGAAAAGCCCGGAACCTAGGGAAGGAGCGGGGTTTTCTGACCCGGCTCCAGGACGAGCACCTCGGGACCCCGGACGGCTCGGGCGTTTTTCCCGTCGAAAAGGTCGGACTTGCTGGAATGGATGGGGATGACCGTCCGGGCCTTCACGGAGGCCGCGCACCGGGAGGCTTCCTCGGGGCCCATGTTGTAGAACCCGTCGCAGGGCAGGAGGGCGTATCCGATTCCATACTTAGAGAACCCCTCCATCTCGGGAAGCCAATTGGTGTCGCTCGCGTGATAAACCACGATCCCGTCGAAGGACACCAGGAATCCCAGGGTTTCCCCGCGCCGATGGTTCTTGTTCGAGGCGGGAAGGGCACGCACCGAGACGGGGCCCGCCTGGAAGGAATCCCCTTCGGCCAGGAACCGTACGCCCTTGCCGGGGACGGCCCCGGGCGCCGATGCGATCACGGCTCCGGCCTTGAGCTTGACCAGGTCCACCCGGTTGTGGTCCCCGTGGCCGTGGGACACGAGGACCAGATCGGCCTGCTCGGAGTAGTCTCCCGGGGCGTAGGGATCGATGTACAGGACGAATCCTGAAGCCGTGCGGATCTTGACGGTAGCCCTGCCGAAGTAGGTGAGCTCCGCATGCCCGGCCCCCTGCCCCGCGGCGGCGGCCAGGCACCCGAAGAGGAAGAAGGGCGGCGCAAGCAACCTCGTACCGTTCATGGACGCCTCCTAAAGACCCTCGATTCTGCGGTCCGAGGGATATTCGATCAGGTAGGCAAGGGGAAGCTCCCGATTTTCACCCGGTTTCAGGGAGAAGGACCAGGTGATCCGGGCTTCGTCGTCCACGGCGATTTCCTTCGGATTATCCCGGACCTGGGGCTGGAGCTGCTTGATCACCAGTTCCTTGTCCGAGGACTGGGGAAACTGGTCGCTCACCTTGATTTCGGCGGAGCGGGGACGGTTGTTGGTGATCAGGATGCGGTATTCGAACTGTTCGCTGATCCTCTTGCCCACGAGGCCTTCGTTCTTTCGGAACCGCTTGATGAAGCGGTATTCCACCCGGACGCCTTCGTCCACGCCCAGGGATATCTCCGTTTCCTGACCGGGCATGATCAGGTCGAAGGCGGAGCTCGATACGAAGGATCCGTCGAAGTAGATATTCACGGCACCGGGCAGGATCGGAACCTCCGAGTCGTTCTTGAATCGTGCGGTGAGGTACGCGAATTCCGACAGCTTAGGAACGGACTTGTACAGGAACGCCGCGGGCAGTTCCCGACGGGCCAACCCGACCCGGGTGCCCTCGTTGTCCCCGGAAACGCTGCCTCCTCCGGCGACGGTGAACACGACGCCGGCCCCGGAATCGGAGACCTCCGCCTCGTCCCGCCCCATATCGTACTCCGCGGCCTCATCCTCCTCGTAGGGTGCGGACGGTGCGGCACCCGCCGCGTAATCGGCGGTTTCCATCAGGGCAGCCTTGGCGGATTCCTTGGCCATGACTGATCGGAGGACCGCGGGTCGGGGGCGGTGGAAATACAGCCTCCAGGGGTAGAGCTCCGGAATGACGCCGGATACGTTGACCCGGGCGGTCGAAAGCCGGAGTTCCACGCCGGACCAGTCCTCCCCGGTGGCCTGGGAGACGTAGGCGTCGTATTCGAGCTCGAGCTTATCGGAATCTCCGGAAGCCCTGAGCTTGTATACCGGACGCCAGGAGGGTCCCTCGATCATGTAGGAAAGGAGGAGGGTGAGCTTGCCGGCGGTTTTCATGCGGATCCCGACCTTGACGACCTGTCGGGAACGCCGATCGGATGAGCCCAGGTCCTCCAGCCGCGAGTCGATGCCCTCGATCCGGACATTGATATCCCGGACTCTTCGCTCCGCCTTTAGCCGCAGGGCGTCGAGTTCGGCGTTCCGGTCGCGGTAGAACCCGGTCATCCCGGTCCAGAGGGAGGTATCCAGGGCGGTCTGGGGATTCAGGGCCTGCGCCTGCGTAGCCCCCCCCGAGGCCGCGGGGGTGGTGACCAGGGAAGAGATCCGTTCCAGGAAGGCTTTTTCCCCGGCCAGACGGGAGAGCTCCATGCCGATCTCGTCCAACTCGTCGGAAAGCTTCTGACGGCTTTCCAGGAGAGGCCGGCGCCTTTCGTCCACGTCCTCGTCGAAGTATTCAGTCTCGAAGACGCATTCCCCCAGGACCGCGTCCCCGGTCCCCTTGACCTGCAGGCTGTCCCTGTCCAGGTCCGCGGGGAGACCGGGGAACACGAGCATGTGGTCCCCGGAGCCGAGGGTCGCGGAGGCCTCCCGGCTGATCATGGCCCGGCCTCGGTAGACGGTGACGGAACGGACCGCGGATTCCACTTCGGTGAAGGTCATCGGGTTTCACCTCGACGATTCAGGATTACCCGAAGTCTAACGCGTTCCGGTGCTTCGCGCAAATAAGCGGCCGCCCCGGTGCTTCCCGAAGCGGCCGCTTTCACGAGGGGTATCGAAGCCTAACGGAAGATAGAGTGCCCCTCCTTGTTCAGCGCCTGGAGTTCATCCACGATCTTGAGGCCCTTGGCGGCGTCCCGCTCGCCCGCGGCTCCGACGCCGCGCAGGGCGGTATCCACGAACTTCCCGAGGACCCGGTCCCACTCGGCCTTGTCGCCCTTGGGGGGCGTGAACTTCATGATCCGATTCTGTCCCTCCGCGAACTTCCAGAAACCCTCTGCGGCGGCGAAAAAGTCGCCTTTGTTCAGGGCCGACCGGACCTGCCCCAGGGTCTGGACATTGGTTCGCATAACCTGGATCACGACGTCGCGATCGTACGCCGCCTGGGCGGCAAGCGGAGAAACGGCGGCCAAGGCAAGGAAGAGGGTCACCATGAGGATCGCAGGGAACGGTTTCGACGGTTTCAAGACAGCCTCCTTGGAAGATACATTACTAATAAAATAATATAAAGTAGTTCAAGGGGACAAATTCGAGTTTAGGGGAAATACCGTTTGACAAGAACCGAAACAGGGGGGATACTAAGGCTAACTGGTTAACCACTATTGATGAACCAGTATTTCCAAAATTACGGACGTGAAGGGATGTCGGACGAGAACCTGGACAGCGAGAGGATCGTGCTCGAGCATCTTCGCGACCAGATCGTATCCGGCAAGCTGAAGGCGGGCACGAAACTTCCTTCCGAACGTGCGCTGGGCACGACCTTGGGTGTGAGCCGGGGGTATGTGCGGAAGGCCTTGGCGAAACTGGAGCACTACGGCTTGATCCGGACCCTGCCTCAGCGGGGGACCCTGGTCTCGGGCCTGGGAAGCAAGGCCGTTTCCGGCCTGATAGCCAGCATCGGAAGCCTGGACGAGGATTTCGGACCCGCGGATCTGTTCGAGATCCGGGCTCTCCTGGAGTCCTTCGCGGCTAGGAAAGCGGCGGAACGGGCGGGCCCGGACGACGTGACGGAGATCCTGAAATGGCATTCCGAGTTCCGGGCCCGGGCGGACGCGGGGCAGAGAGGTTTGGAGGAAGACCATCTTTTCCATCTGGCCATCGCCAAAGCAAGCGGCAATCCCGTGTGCCTCGCGCTGACCAGTTACTTCACGCCCCAGATCATCTCGCTCAACGCGGATTTCGCGGAAAGCGATCCCGACCGGTTCAGGAGGACCTTCGCGGAGCACGACGGGATCGTGAAGGCGATCCTGGCTGCGGATCCGGACGCCTCCGGAGCGGCCATGCGGAGACATATGGAGGAGGCGTGGAAGCGCCGGCTCCCGGGAAAGGCGCCCCGTTGATCCCGGGGCGGATGGAATGGGTACGCGGCCGATAGGAAAGCGTCGGCCTTGAGTTTAGAGTCCCGAAGGAGGGAACAGGCATGAAAAAGGTATTCACTCTGGCCGCCATCCTGGCGATCGCCGCGCTGGCCGTCGCCGCGGCACCGAAACCGGTCACCATCACCCATTGGTACTGGGCGGACAACCCGAAGTACTCCGCGTTGATGAAGGAGATGGCCGCGGATTTCAACGCCACTAACGGCAAGGGAATCACCGTCGTGGTCCAGGAATATCCCTGGGACGGCGGCGGATACAGCGAAACCCTGTTCCGCGCCGCAATGGGCGGGGGAGGGCCGGACACCTCATCGGCCAAGCTGACCTCGACGCCGCTCTTCGTGTCGAACAACCTATGGGAGAACCTGGACAAGTACATCAACCGCTGGAAGGACAAGGACCAGATCGATCCCGCGCTCTGGAAGACCATGCGGGACGCGAGCAGGACCAAGAACGTCTATCTGATGCCCTGGACCACCCAGATCCTGTATCTGTACTACCGGCCCTCCATGTTCAAAGCCGCGGGTATCTCGGTTCCCAAGAACTACGCCGAATTTCTGGACGCCTGCGCGAAGCTCACCAAGGACACGGACGGTGACGGTCGGATCGACGTCTACGGTTTTGGCATGCGCGGCTTCAAGGGCGGCCACGAGCCCTGGGGGAGCTTCATCCAGGCCCGGGGCGGCACCTTCGCGGATTTCACGAACCCGAAGGCCGTGGCGGGCATGCAGGACTTCATCGACCTGTACAAGAAGGGCTACGCGCCGCCGACCGCTCCGATGGACGGATTCAACGAGATCATCGCCAACTTCAAGTCCGGCAAGACCGCCATGACCGTCCACCACATCGGATCCTCCACGGGCATGATCGACACCTTCGGCGAGGACGTGGGAGCCTTCCCCTTCCCCGGCGAAGCGGGCCAGTGGACCTCCATGGGCGACACGGAGAACGTGATGTTCCGCTCCAGCAAGAACAAGGACGCCGCCTTCGAGTGGCTGGCGTATCTCGCCGCGGGGAAGGGTCAGGACACCTGGTGCACCGTGACCGGAAACGTCCCGGTCAGCAAGGCCGTCCAGAAGCTACCGCAGTTCCAGAACAGCAAGTTCATGAAGGTCTCCATCGAGGCCGCGCCGACCGCGGGCATCTACCCCGTCCTGGACACGACTACCGAATGGATCAGCACGATATGGCCCAACACGATCGCGGCGGCCCTCCAGGGCAAGATCTCCGCGGCGGAGGCCATGAAACAGCTCCAGACCGGCCTGTACAAGTAAGAACCGAAAAGTCGCCGAAGCTTCACTTCGGCGCCGTCAGACTGGCCCCGGCCAGTCTGGCGCGTGCTCCGTGGTTGATTCAGGATAACCGTTATCCCGCGACAGGGATGGAGAAGAATGGGACGTAAGAGAAATCCATGGCCCTACCTGCTGGTGGCGCCGGCCCTGCTGACCGTGGCGACCGTGGTGTTCATCCCCGTGGTGAACGCGGTCTCCATGAGCTTCCAGAGCTACGACCTCCGACGGCCCAGCCGCATCGGTTTCATCGGGCTCCAGAACTACCAGGACGTGCTGTCGGATCCTCTGTTCTGGCAGTCCGTCTGGAAAACCGTGCTGTGGGTGGTGATCGGCGTGGGCTTCCAGTTCCTCTTCGGCTTCATCCTTGCCCTGCTTCTCAACCGGCGCTTTTTCGGCCGGGGGCTGGTCCGGTCTATCAGCCTCATTCCCTGGGTGACCCCGGGGGTCCTCATCGGCCTGATGTGGCGATGGATCTACGACGGGAATTACGGGGTCCTGAACGATATCCTGTTTCGGTTGGGGTTCATCCGGGACTACATACCCTTTCTGGCCCGGGGGGACACCGCATTTCCCGCGGTTGTCCTGACCATCATCTGGCAGGGGATCCCCTTTTTCGCCCTCATGATCCTGGCGGGCTTGCAGGGCATCCCCGAGGAACTCTACGACGCCGCGGACGTGGACGGGGCCAACGGCGTACAGAAACTCTTCCGCATCACCATACCGTCCCTCAAAAACGTTATCTTCGTGACCACCCTCCTCCGGATCATCTGGGTTTCCAATTCCGTGGATGTCATCTTCAACCTGACCGAGGGCGGGCCCGCGTACGCCACCCAGACTTTGAGCGTCTACGTCTTCAACAAAGGGAACACCCTCAATCTCGGGTACGCGGCAACCATGTCCATCCTGCTCGCCCTGATGCTCTCCTCCGTCGCGGTGGTGTACCTGCGCAGGATATTCCGGAGCCAGGAGGGCGCTAGATGAGAAGATCCCCCGCCGACGCCGCCAAGAGCCTGGCTTCCTATCTCCTCCTTGCGGCTATGCTGGTCTTCCTGTTGTTCCCCTTCTATTGGACCTTCGTCACCTCCGTAAAGCCTGAGAAGGAACTCTACGGCAAGAACGTGACCTACTGGCCCGAAAACTTCACCTTCGAATCCTACCGAAGGCTGTTCAGCGATTACAATTTCATACGCCCCATGACGAACAGCCTTGTCGTCGCTTCCGCCACCACGCTGGTCTCCCTGACCGTATCCCTGCTCGCGGCCTACGCGTTCTCACGCTTCCAGTTCCGGGGCCGCAAATTCCTGATGACCCTCTTCCTGACGAACAACATGTTCCCCACGGTGCTTCTCCTCATACCCTTGTACGCGATCATGCGGAAGCTCGGGATCCTGTATACTCCGGCCGCCCTGATCCTGGCGTACACGACCTTCACGATACCTTTCTCGATCTGGCTCCTCAACGGTTACCTGGCGGACCTGCCTCCTTCCCTGGAGGAGGCGGCCATGGTGGACGGGGCGAACCGGGCCCAGGCCTTCGTACGAATCGTCCTGCCCGTCCTTATGCCCTGCATCGTGGCCACCGGGGCCTATGTGTTCATGACCTCCTGGAACGAGTACACCTTCGCGGTGATGTTCACCAACGAGGCCAGCCGCACCATCCCCGTATCCCTCAAGAACCTCATCGGACAGCTGGGGGTGGAATGGGGGATGATCACGGCAGGGGGCATCATAACGATCATACCTGTCTGCTTCATGTTCTTCTTCGCGCAGAAACGGCTGATAGAAGGCCTCACCGCCGGAGCGGTGAAAGGCTGACGGAAAGGAGTTCCCGTACATGGGCCACGAACCTCTGGACGAGGCGGCGCGTCGGATACGCCGCGACATTCTGAAGATGCTGTACCTCTGCCAATCGGGCCACCCGGGAGGATCCCTGTCCTGCGTGGAGATCCTGGCGGGTCTCTACTACCGGACGATGCGCGTCGATCCCGGGAATCCCTCCTGGGAGGAACGGGACCGCCTCGTTCTCAGCAAGGGCCATGCCTGTCCGGCCCTGTACGCCATACTGGCGGACCTCGGGTTTTTCCCCCGGGAGGATCTCTGGAGGCTGCGCCAGGTGGACAGCCACCTGCAGGGCCATCCGGACATGACCAAGACCCCCGGCGTCGACGCAAACACGGGCTCCCTGGGGCAGGGGCTGTCCATCGCCCTGGGTCTGGCCCTGGCGGCGAGGCACAAGAAAAAGGACTACAGAGTCTTTGCCGTGGTCGGGGACGGGGAAGTCCAGGAGGGCATGATCTGGGAGGCGGCCATGGCCGCGGCCCATTACAGGCTGGACAACCTGGTCGTGCTCCTGGACCACAACGGCCTGCAGATCGACGGGCCCAACGACAAGGTCATGGGTCTGGGCGACATCTCCGCCAAGTTTTCCGCCTTCGGGTTCGACTGCGAGGAGGTGGACGGCCACGACGCGGAAGCGGTGGCCGCCGCGGCCCGGAAGATGGCGGCCGGGAAGCCCCGGTTCATCCGCTGTCGAACCGTCAAGGGCCGCGGCGTTTCCTTCATGGAAGGAAACGCGGGGTGGCACGGAAAACCCATGAATGCCCAGGAATACGAGGCCGCCATGAACGAGCTCGGGGGTGCCGAACATGCCTGACGCTAAATCTCTTCGTGTGGCCTACGGCGAAGCCCTGGTTGAACTGGGGGCGTTGAACGACAAGGTCGTAGTACTAGACGCGGACCTTGCCCACGCCACGATGACCAGAATGTTCGAGGCGAAGTATCCGGATCGTTTCTACAACTTCGGGCTCGCGGAGGCGAACATGATGTGCGCCGCGGCGGGCTTCGCCCACTCGGGGCTCGTGCCCTTTGCCAGCACCTTCGCCCTCTTCGGTACCGGACGAGCCTACGAGCAGATCCGGAACTCCATAGCCTACGTCAACGCCAACGTGAAATTCGGGCTTTCCCATTCGGGCCTGTCCGTCGGCGAGGACGGGGGAAGCCATCAGAGCGTCGAGGACATCGCCCTGATGCGCGTGGTTCCGAACATGACCATATTCGTGCCCTGCGATCCCTTGGAGACCCGCAAGGCCGTGTTCGCCTCCATGGATATCGACGGTCCCGTGTACATCCGGGTGGCAAGACCGGTGGTGGAGACGATCACGACCCCGGACACCCCCTTCGTGCCCGGGAAAATCGTCCGGCTCCGGGACGGTTCGGACGTATGCATCCTGGCCACGGGACTCATGGTCAAGGAGGCCCTCAAGGCCGCGGAAGCCCTCGCGAAGGAGGGGGTCCGTGCAGCCGTCGCGGATGTCCACACGATCAAACCCTTCGACGCCGAGTTCGTGCTCGCCGAGGCCGAGCGATGCGGCCGGATCCTGACCGTGGAGGAGCATTCGGTGATCGGCGGCCTCGGATCCGCGGCGGCGGAAACCTTGGCGGGCAATTCCTCGGCCAAGTTCCGCAGAATGGGCATCCGGGACCGGTTCGGCGTTTCCGGCAAGCCCGCGGATCTGTTCGAGGCGTTCGGCCTGACCGCCGGTCATATCGTCGGGGAATGCAAGGCCCTGGTCGGCTGAAGGAGCGATATGATGAAGATCGAAACCTGCGGACACGAGGGGGAGGGGCTTTCCCGGGTCTACGAGAACGACCGGTGGATGGTCGCGGTCAAGAACTGGAAACCCGCCAACGACCTCGAGGGCATAGACTGTCTCGAGCGCCACAACAAGACCGACGAACTCTTCGTCCTTCTTGCCGGCCGCTGCGTCCTCCTCTCGGCGGTCGAGAAACCCGGAGGGGACCTGGAATTCCAAGCCGTCCCCATGGAACCCGGGAAACTGTACAAGATTCCCCGGGGTCTTTTGCACAACACGGTGACCCGCCGGGACACGAAGCTCCTCCTGGTGGAAGCCCCGGATACCTCGATGGAGAACAGCGAGGTGACGGTCCTGGACGAAACCCGGCGAGCCGTCGTCCGCGGGCTGGCCCGGCCCGGATTGTAGAATCCCATGCGGATCAGCGAAGTCTCCGGCCCCCGGAACTCCCGGATCGTCGAAACCCCCGTCCCCGTACCGGGGGTGAACGACGTCCTCATCCGGGTGCGCGCCTGCGGGGTCTGCGGCTCCGAGTATCCTCAATGGGTACGGCCGGAAAGCCCGCCGGTGAACCTGGGCCACGAGGCGGCCGGTGAAGTCGTCGCAGTAGGGGCCGGCGTTTCGGGCTTAGGCCCGGGTGACCGGGTGGCGGGCCTCTTCCGGAAGGGATTCTCGGAATACTCCGTCTGCCCGTCGGATTCGGTGACGCTGTTCCCCGACGCCCTGGACTTCGAGGTGGCCGCCTTGGGAGAACCGGTGGCCTGCGCGGTCAGCGGGGCTCTGCGTACGGACGTCGGACTGGGAAAGACCGTCGCAGTCATCGGACTGGGTTTCATGGGGCTTCTGACCCTCCAGCTGCTCCGCATGAAGGGGGCGTTCCGGATCCTGGCGATCGACACGCGGCCCGAAACGGAGGCCGCCGCACGGAGACTCGGAGCGGACGCGTTCTACCTGCCCGAGAAGGTGCCCCCGGATCTCCTTTTGACCGACAGCGCGGGGAACGGCGGGGTGGAAGTGGTCGCGGAGTGCTCCGGAACCGGGCCCGCCTTGGATCTGGCGGTCCGGATGCTGAAACGGCACTCCGTCCTTTCGGTGGTGGGATACCATCAAGGAGGACCGAGAACGGTGGACTTCCAGATGCTGAACTGGAAGGCCGCGGACGTCATCAACGCCCACGAGAAGCGGACTGACTTCAAGATGAAATGCCTGCGAATAGGCCTGGATCTCGCGGCGGCGGGGCGCTTCGAACTCGGATCCCTGGTCACCCATCGGTATCCGCTGGATGCCGTCGACCACGCGTTCGAGGACTATGAATCGAAGCCCGACGGTTACATCAAGGGTCTGATCCTGCCCTGAGGGGCGACGGGAGGCGGCATGAGGGGTATTCGAGCCGGGATCGTCGGTGTCGGCAAGATCGGACTGGTCCACCTGGAAGCCCTGCGGCGTCTGGAGTACGCCGAAGCCGCCGCCGTGGTCGTCCGGGACGAAGCACGGGCGAAGGCCTTCTGCGAGTTCTATCGCATCCCTAAGTATTATCTCGATTACAAGGATCTGCTCGCGGATCCCGGAATCGAGGTCGTCCACGACTGCACCCCGAACCGGGAGCATTTCCGGATCAACCGGGACGCCCTCCTGGCAGGCAAGCACGTCCTTTCGGAAAAACCCCTGACCGTGGATTCCCGGGAATCCGCTGAACTCGTCGAACTGGCCGAGAGGACAGGCCTGCATACGGGCATCAATTTTGTCTACAGACACTATGCGGCGGTTCAGCACCTCCGGGGCATGATAGAGGAGGGCTTGCTGGGGGATATTCGGGTCGTCCACGGAGAATACCTCCAGGACTGGCTCCTCTACGATACGGATTTCGACTGGCGGGTCCGGTCCGAGATCGGGGGTCCCTCCCGGGCTCTGGCGGACATCGGCTCCCACTGGCTCGACCTCGCATCCTTCCTGGCGGGCCGGAGGATCGAGGAGGTCTGCGCGGATATAGCAACCTTCCTTCCGTACCGCAGGGAACCCGGCCCGAAGGGCAGGGGTGACGGAGCGGCTATAGCGGTGGACACCGAGGACTATGGATCCGCCCTCCTGCGTTTCGAGGACGGGGTGCGGGGGGTCTGCACGGTTTCCCAGGTCAGCCCGGGCCGGAAGATCGGCCTGTCCGTCCAGGTCGACGGGAGTCTCGCGTCCGCGCGGTGGTGCCAGGACTCTCCGGACCGTCTCTGGATCGGCCGGCGAGACCGGCCCAACGAGGACTTCGTCCTGCACCCGTCCCTGCTGAACCGGCGCGGGAAGTCCGTACACTCGTATACAGGCGGTCCGGAACGCTGGCCGGACGCGCAGAAGAACATGATCGACAGCTTCTACCGCTCGATCCTGGACGGGGCGGAACCCCTGTACGCGGACTTCCGGGCGGGCCACGATATCGTCAAGACCGTCGAGGCCATGTTGGAAAGCGGACGCACCGGGGGATGGATCCGGATCCCCTGACCGTAAGCCGAGGCCGGACCGTCCCCTGACAGGCTCGCGCAGGGATCGGGGTCGGAGATTTCCAGGTACGGCGATTGGTTTGCCAATACCCATCGGCCGTTTATACTTGATCATATCGGATAAATACAATCGGACCCGGCGATTTCCGTCGGGACGCGGAGGCTTCGATGGATCAAGGTTCTCGAGAGCTGGAGCGGCTGATCGAGGAACCCGAAGCGGCGGCACGAGATGCCCTGGAGTCCCTGTTCGCCCTCAGGCCGGACCTCGAGTCACGCTATGACGAGGAGAAGCTGGCCAAGGCGCGGCGGGACATGGCTCATCATATCCGCCGCCTTGCCGCGGCGCTTTCCGCGGGAGGGGATGGGTCCCTGGGAGATTACCTCGGATGGCTCAAGACCTTGTTCCGGGGGATCGGCCTGCCGGATGACCTGATCGCGGATTCCCTCCGTTGTGCCGGTCGGGCGGCCGCCGCGAGGCTGGAGGGGCCGCAAGCGGGCGAAATGCTGGAATTGGCCGAAGGCGCCGCTTCCCGGTATGCGGTTCTGGATCCCGCGGAGAGCGGGTACGGGATCGAAGGCCCCGGATGCGGTTCCAAGGTCCACGCCTACGTCCGTACCCTCGTGGACGGGCGGCGGGACCTGGCAGGGAAAGTTGTCGATGCCGAACTCTCCCGGGGCCGTTCGGTCCGGGACCTCTATCTGGAACTCTTCCAGCCGGCCCAGCGTGAGATCGGCCGGCTCTGGCATGTCCACGAGATTTCGGTCGCCCAGGAGCATTTCGCCACCGCGGCCACGCAGTACCTCATGTCCGAACTGTACCCCCGGCTGATCTCCCAGTCCCGGCCGAACGGCCGGGTCCTAGTCGCGGCTTCCGCCCAGGGTGAACTGCACGAGGTCGGCATCCGGATGGTGGCGGATTTCTTCCAGGCCGACGGCTGGGACTCACGATACTTCGGTGCCAACCTCCCCGCGGATTCCCTTCTCGCCGAAGTGGAACGTCTGCGTCCCGACCTGATCGCCCTGTCCGCGACCCTCCCGGAGAATGTCCGCTGGATTTCCCGGGTCGTGGAGGCCCTGCGGGCCCGGGAAACCGGCCGTCCCGCCGTCCTGGTCGGGGGTCTGCCGTTCCTGGTCTCCGAAGGACTCTGGCGGCGGATCGGGGCGGATGCCACCGGCTCGGATTGCCGGGAAGCCGTGGAGATCGGCAACCGGATAGCGGCCGAGCGGGCCGGCCCGAACGGAAAGGTCCGGAAGTGACCCAGGAAGAATTGCTGGAAGAATTTTCCCGGATGAACAACGAGCTCATCAACGCGAAGCGTGAGCTCCTCCGCCTGAACCGCGAGCTCGAGGAGTCCTCCCGCGTCGATTCCCTCACGGGTCTCCGTAACCGGCGGGCCTTCGAGGAGCTGGCGGATCAGCATCACAAGGTCGCCGTCCGGGGGGGCGGATCCTTCGCGGTGTTGTATATAGACCTGGACGACTTCAAGAGCGTCAACGACCGGTTCGGGCATGCCGAGGGCGACGCGGCCCTGAAGGCCGCCGCGGGCATCCTGGCTTCCTGCTTCCGGGCCGGGGACATCCTGGCGCGGATCGGAGGGGACGAGTTCATCGCCATTCAGGCGAACACGAAACCGGGCTCCTTGGATACCCTGGCGGGGCGGATCCGGGCGGCCGCGCGAACCTGGAACGAAACGTCCGGCAAGCCCTGGCGGATCCGGTTTTCGATCGGCGGTGCCGAATTTGCCATCGGGTCCCGCGAGAGCCTGGCGGAGCTGGTCGCCCGTGCGGACGAAGCGATGTACCGGGACAAGAGGGGAAAAGCGCCCGAACTTGACGATGCGGACCGCCCCGGGTAGAGTGGTCCCGGCGCGTCCGCCGCAGCCAGGAGCCGAGCATGAAACGAGCTGTCTTCTTCCTAGCAGTCCTAGTTTTCTCCGCCGCCGCCTTCGCCCAGCCCAAGGTCGCAGTGTTGGACGCCGACCTGCAGAAGGGGATCGACAAGTCCGCTTCCTCGGCTATCTCGGAGAAGCTTACGGAAAGGCTCGTGCTGTCCGGCCGTTTTATCGTGCTGGACCGGTCGAACGTGGAGCAGGTATTGCGGGAGCGGGAATTCCAGCTCTCCGGGCTGGTTTCCGATTCCGAGATTTCCGAGGCCGGCAAATACCTGGGAGCGGATTTCGTGGTCGCGATCCGGGTCCAGCGCGTCGACCGCACCTACATGGTGAGCGCCAAAATGATCGCCGTGGATACGGGGATCATAGCCCGCCAGGCTTCCGCGGAGGGGGAAGGCAGGGCCTCGATCCTGCTGGCCCTTGCCGAGGAGGCCGGGGACGGACTGGCCGGCATCCCCCGAAAGCCCGCGGCGTCCGCCCCAAGGAAGCCGGCACCTAAGTCCGCCTCGTCCGCCCGGGCGGCAGACACGGTGGAGGTCGGCACCCGGCTCTACGCGGGGCTCGGCGCGGGAGGACAGCACCTTGAAGATAGTCTCGATTCGGTGACCTACGATACCGTCGGGTTCGATCTGTACGGCCTGGCGGGCCTCTGGAAGGGGCTCTGCGCCGTCGGGAGCCTGAGCTACCTGGACGCCTCCGCCCAGGGCGGCGGAACGGCCCTGTCCCTGGACGCGGGCCTGGGCTACTCCCGACCCCTCGGACTTCTCCTTCCCTGGGTCGCCCTCAAGGCGGGCTACGTCTTCCTGGATTGGTCGCCCTATCCCACGATCCTCTCGGATATGCAATACAGCCTGGACCTGGGCGCGGACCTCCGGCTGGGCCGCCTGCTCCTGGGCGGCCGCCTGCAGGTTTCCCTCTCCGCGTTCGCGGATTCCGGGAGCTACGGGCTCCGGGCCTTCCAGAATTCCTTCTGGTTCATGGCGGGCTGGAAGCTCTGATTTAGACTCTCTGTTCCCGGTCGAAGGGTTTGCCCAGCTCGGCGGGGCCCACCATCCGGGCCTTGCGTACCAGAGCCAGCACCAGGATCACCAGGGCGTAGGGCAGCATGACCGCGAACTCGTAGGGAAAGTCGATCCCCGCCACCTGGATGGAAAGCTGGAGGGACTGGGCCAGGCTGAACAGGAGGGCTCCTCCCATGACGCCGACGGGATTCCATCGGCCGAAATACACCAGCGCCACGGCTATGAATCCCCGCCCGGAGATCAGGTCGTCCGCGAACATCTTGGCCTGTGCGAGGCTTAAATAGGCTCCCGCAAGCCCCGCCATGGCGCCTCCAAGGGCCAGGGCCTGGTAGCGCACCCGGGCCACAGGGATGCCCAGGGAATCCGCGGCGCGGGGATACGTCCCGACCGCCCGTACCTTCAGGCCCCAGGGAGTCTTGAAGAGTATGTACCAGAACACGGGCACGAGAAGGAAGGCAATGTAGACCAAAGGATTGTGGTTGAAGAAGATGGGTCCCAGGATCGGTATGCGTGAAAGGCCGGGAACCGGCAACGGCGAGATCCCCGCGACTCCGGTCACCCCTCCCACATACTTGCGGAACAGGGTACCCGCGGTTCCCCAGCCGAGCATCTGCAATCCGATTCCAGCGATCCCCTGGGGGGCGCGGAAGGTCACTACGACCAGGGCGAACAGGAGCCCCAGCAGGGCTCCCGCCGCGACGGCCAGGAGGATGCCTATCAGGTTGGCGGAGCCCTCGAGGGGGGTCTTGGCCAGGAAGTAGGGCGGCAGGAAGGCCAGGAAGGCACCCATGGCCATGATGCCCTCGCAGCCCAGGTTGAAGATGCCGGCCCGCTGATTGATCGTCTCCCCGAGACCGGCCAACAGGAGGGCTACGGAGAAGGGGACCCCCAGGATAAGGATGTTCAGGATGAAAGAACCGGCGTTCATCTATGCTCCTCCGGAGTCGGGTCCGCCTGGCCGTCGCTCCCTTGCGCCTCGGCGGGTTCGTCCGCCAGGCAGGGATCCGGCGAGTCGGAAGGGTCCGGGCAGGCTTCCGCGGAGAGCGCAGGCGGATTCGGCACGGGCCTGCCCAGGATCCGGGAGAACCTGCGGGCCAGCCTGTCCTGGACGTAGGGATTATTCATGAACTGGCGGGCCGAGACGATGGCCAGGATGATGGCTCCCTGCAGGACCAGAACCATGTTTGCAGGCACGTCCGCCAGCCGCTGGGTCATGTCCGCCCCGAGGAGCAGAAGTCCGAAGAAGAGGGAGGCGGGCACGATGCCCGCGGGGTGGAGACCTCCGAACAGGGAGACTACGATGCCCGTGAACCCGTAGCCCCCGGAAACCCCCTCGATGGCCCGGCGGTGCACGCCGAGGATCTCGACCGCCCCCGCGATGCCCGCGAAGGCGCCGGACAAGAGCATCGCAGCCACGACGTAGCGCTCCACCCGGATGCCGGCGTAGCGCGCGGCCTTGGCTTCCGCTCCGGCGGCGCGCATCCGGAATCCCGCGGTAGTCCGCCACAGGAGGATGAAAACAACCACGGCCAGGGCCAGGGCGATGTAGGCGCCCGCGTGAAGGCGGGTGCCGGGTATCAGGCGGTCCAGCCAGGCCGCCCGGGGAATCCGGACCGTCTGGGGGGTCCCGGAGCCCGTCACCAGTTCCTCGGGATCCATCATCGGTCCCCGGAGGAGGAAGGTGTAGAACTGGGCGGCGATATAGTTGAGCATCACCGTGGAGAGGATCTCGTTCACCCCCAGCCGCGCCTTGAGGATGCCCGCCGCGGCGCCCCACACGGCCCCGCCCGCGGCTCCCGCCAGTATTGCCAGGGGGATGAGGAGGAACTTCGGCAGATCCGGCAGAGCGATCGCGGCGGCGCTGGCCGCCAGGATCCCCATCAGCATCTGACCCTCGGCGCCGATGTTCAAGGTTCCGCTTCGGAAGGCGATGGCGATGCCCAGGGCGATCAAGGTCAGGGGGACTGCCCGGACCGCTATTTCGGTGATCCCGATGAGGTCCTTCAGGGGCTCCGTCAGGATCACTCCGTAGGCCTTGACGATATCTGCGCCGACCGCGGCGAACACCAGGGCTCCGACGCCCATGGCCGCGGCGGCGGCCGCAAGGATCACGACGGCGTTATAGACCGTCTTCATCGTCTTATTCATCGAGGACTCCGGCCATGAGGAGCCCCAGGGACCGCTTCGTAGCTTCCCGGCCCGGGACCACCTTCAGAATTTTCCCTTTGTAGATGACGGCGATCCGGTCCGACAGGTTCATGATCTCTTCCAGTTCCTCGGACACCAGGAGGATGGCGGCGCCCGCGGCCCGCAGGGCCAAAAGCTGGGTATGTATGAATTCTTCGGCTCCCATGTCCAGACCCCGGGTAGGGTATACCGCCACGAGGGCCTTGGGCTTCCGGGCCAGCTCGCGGGCCAGGATCACTTTCTGGATGTTGCCCCCGGAAAGCGAGCCCGCGGACGTGTCGATCGAAGGGCAGCGTATGTCGAAACGTTCCCGAAGATCCGAGGCGTTCCGGGCGATGGGGCCCAGGCGCAGGAAGCCCGACCGGCTCCATCCGCTCCTGCCCACATCCTTCAGCACGAGGTTTTCCCGGACCGAGAAGGAGGGAACTATGCCCTCGGTGTTGCGGTCCTCGGGTATGTAGCCCATCCCCGAGGCGATCACGA
>JBGSPT010000048.1:0-5614 GCA_041738475.1 Treponematales bacterium | reverse complement strand
GGAGGTGTGTACGTCGTCGATTCCCGGGACGCCCTCCGGGACGTGGTTCCCGGCGGCGCCCGCGGCCGGACCCGGATCCGGGGCGCCCGGCTCCATTATCTCACCGAAGGGGACTCCTTCCGCCTCGCGGATCGGGCCGTCGTGTTCCGGGAAAAGGAGCCCCTGGATCCCGGGGATCCCTCCTTCGACGTCCCCCGGCCCCAGTCCTCCGGAATCCTCTCGGAGTACGGGACCCTCGCGGACTTCGCCTTCCGGCTCCTCCTGGACAACAACCCGGAGGGATTGTTCGAGGATCGTCCGCGGAAACGGCTGTACGCGCGCTCCCTCCTCATCGAGGAGGGAGACGACGGCCGGCTCCGGGCCTGGGAGGTCCGTCTCGGCCGGGAGGAGGGAAGGACCCGGGGCTGGACCGGGGACCGGTTCGGCTTCGAGAACGTCTTCGTGGATATCCTGCCCGCGGAAATCGAAATCAACACCCCCTTGTGACCTGCCGCTGGTACGGTTCTTGCAGTTACAGAGCGGGGGCTTTGCCCCGCGAAGGCTCGAGATCCGGCACCGTCCGTATTCCGGTGAATTTCTAGGAGGCAGGCATGAAACCGAGAGCGATGATCATCGCGGTCCTGATGGCCCTGACGGCCGTCGCGGGCGCCTGGGCCGCGGGCGTCGACCGCTACGACGCCGTGTACGCGTCGGAGGGTTCGTCCCTCCGGTACTTCTACACCCCCACGACCACGGACCAGCGGGTGGCCGCGAACACCCAGGACGGCCTGGTGGAGCAGGACCGCTTCGGGCGCTTCGTGCCCTCCCTGGCCCAGTCCTGGACGGTGAGCCCCGACGGCCTCACCTGGACCTTCAAGCTCCGGCCGGGCCTGATGTACGTGGACTCCAGCGGCCAGAAGACCCGCTGGGAGATCACGGCGGACGACTTCGTCGAGGGGCTCCGCTACGTCTCGGATCCCAAGAACGGGATCAAGAACTTCTCCCGGGACGTCCGGAACCTGATCTCCGGCCTCAACGGCTACTACCTGGACCTCTCGGACGTGGATTCCGGCAAGAAGAAGGACCTGACCCGGGATCAGGCCCTGGCCGCCTTCGCCAACGTTGGCATCTCGGCTCCCGACAAGTACACCGTGGTTTACAAGCTCTCCAAACCCACCCCCTTCTTCCTGTCCTACCTGGTCATGGAGCTCTTCCTTCCGGTGGAAAAAGAGTTTCTGGACTCCGTGGGCCTGGACTTCGGAGTTTCCAAGGAGAAGCTGGTCTTCTCGGGAGCCTACTACATCTCCGACTGGCAGAGGTCCAAGCGGATCGTCCTCAAGGCCAACCCCCACTACTGGGACGCGGCCAAGCTCTCCGTAAAGACCATCACCCTCCAGTACGTGCCGGATCCGACCACCCAGGTGGCCATGTTCCAGCGGGGCGAGCTCTCCCGGGCGGACCTCGGTGCCGACCAGGTCAAGGCCCTCGCGAAGTCCAAATGGGGCCAGTACATCTACTCGGATCCGCCCTCGGCGGACCGCTTCTCCGTGACCTACTGGTTCGTCCAGAACTTCACCTCCTCGAACCCCGAGTTCAAGGCCTTCGTCAACAACCTCAACTTCCGCAAGGCCCTGTACTACGGCATCGACCGGGTGAAGCTCAACGAACTGGACGATCCCTACAAGCCCGGCCAGATCATCCGGAACACGGTGGTGCCGGAGTTCCAGATCTTCGACGAGAAGGGCGTGGACTACACGGACTATCCGGGGGTCAAGGAGATCAAGGCCGCGGGGAACTACTACAACAAGGCCAAGGCCCGGGACTATTTCAAGAAAGCCCTGGCGGAACTCACGGACGGCAAGGGGACCATCAAAGGCGTCTCCCCCGCCACGGTGGACTACAAGCCCATCGCCGAGGTCAAGGTGGACGGCCGGCTCCCCCTGCAGATGGTCTACGTCTCCCTGCCCGACGCGGTGGAGACCAAGCGGGCCCTCCTGCTCAAGGCCATGCTCGAGGAGGCCTTCGGCAAGGAGAACATCGAGGTGACCCTGGGCCAGTGCATCGACGACGTCTTCGGCGAGGTGGTGGAGCCCCGGCGCTTCGACCTTTTGCACGACAACTTCCGCTTCGGCTACGCGGACCCCGCGGCCCAGCTCAGCCGCCTGGTCACGAACGGCGGTGTGAACGACGGCCAGTACTCGGACCCCGAGTTCGACAAGCTGGTCCAGGAGGCCATGTCCAAGACGGTCCTGTCCGAGCGCTATGCGGTCTTCGCCAAGGCGGAGGCCCTCTACCTGGACCGCTGCTACGTCCTTCCCTGGGCCATGGGCGGAACGGCTTACCAGATCACCAAGGTGGTCCCCTTCACCTATCCCCGGGGCGGCTTCGGCATCACCCGGTTCAAGTTCAAGGGCATGATAGTGGAGAAGGATCCAATCACGGCCAAGCGGTACGAGCAGCTGAAGGCCGCCTTCCTGAAGGAGATGGCCGCGGCGAAGTAAGAATCACCGGATGTAACCACGGAGTGCGCGTGGCTGACTGGAAGTCAGCCACGTGGCAACGAAGACCTTCGGTCTTCGTCGAGCTTGTCGGAGTCGGGATCGCCGAAGCTTGCTTCGGTGCCGTCCGGCCGGTGCAGCCGGCCGGACGCGGGCTCCGTGGTGTTTCGTGGAAACTTAGTAGCCTAGCATATTGAAGGATCGCCCATGGGTGCCTATGTCCTGAAACGTCTCGGCCAGTCCCTGATCACCGTGTCCATCGTGGTTCTCACGGTGTTCCTCCTTCTCCGGCTCATGCCCAAAAACGGGTACTTCACCCGGGAAGACTACGTGAACATGGACAAGGACGCCCGGACGGCCTACCTGCGGAACCTGGGGGTCCTGGACGACCCCTTCACCCAGTTCGGGCGCTTCCTGACCGGCCTGGCCCGGGGCGACCTGGGCCGGTCCATCACCGTCTACCCCCGGAGCCCGGTCCTGGACGTCATCGGCGAGAAGGCTCCGTATTCCCTGTGGTTCGGCCTGGCGGCCCTGGTGATGAGCATGGCCCTGGGCCTGGGCCTGGGAATCCTGATGGCCCGGTACAAGGACCGCTTCCCGGACGGGGCGGGAACGGTCTACGTCACCGTCGTCCGGGCCATCCCCAGTCTCATCTGGCTCTTCTTCATACAGCAGTGGGTCACGGCCCTCCTGGGCTGGCCCATGGTCTTCTACGAGGACCGTCCCGTATCCTGGATCCTCCCCACCATCTCCCTGGCCCTCTCGGGGATCGCCTGGTACGCCATCTGGCTCCGGCGCTTCATGGTGGATGAGGAGAACAAGGACTACGTGAAGTTCGCGGTCTCCAAGGGTCTTCCCCGGAAGCGGGTGATGCGGGGCCACGTGCTCCGGAACGCCCTGGTTCCCCTGGTCCAGTACTTCCCCCAGCAGATCCTCCTGACAATCGCGGGCTCCCTCCTGATCGAGAGCATCTACTCGATCCCCGGCATGGGGGGCCTTTTGGTCAGCGCCATCCGCCAACAGGACAACCCCCTGGTCCAGGCCCTGGTCCTCCTGTACTCCGTACTCGGGGTCGTCGGGGTCTTCCTGGGGGACCTTCTCATGGTCCTGGTGGATCCCCGGATCAAGCTGGCCGAGTCCGCGGGAAAGGGGGCCGCCGCATGATCCGAGCCCTGCCCGAAGTTCCCGAGGACCTGTTCCGTCCCGCCGCCTTCGACGAGGAGGCCGCGGAGTGCACCGGGTACGCCCGGTACTCCTACTGGCGGAGCACCTTCCGCACCTTCCTGAAAAGCCCGGTCTCCATCTTCCTCCTGGCTCTCATCGTGGTCCTCACGACCGCCAGCTTCGTCTATCCCCTGATCGCCCGGATGGACCTCGGGGCGGTGAACCTGGATACCGGGACCTGGAACCTCAGCCCGGACCGGGATCACGTCTTCGGCACCGACGGCCTGGGCCGTGACATCTGGGCCCTGACCTGGTACGGGACCCGGACCTCCCTGCTCCTGGGCTTCGTGATCGCCCTCCTGGACGTGGGCATCGGCATGGTCGCCGGGGCCCTCTGGGGCTACGTGCGGAAGCTCGACCGGATCATGACGGAGCTCTACAACGTCCTCAACAACATTCCCCAGACGGTCTTCCTGGTCCTCCTGGCCTACATCATGCGGCCGGGGTTTTGGACCATCGTGGTTGCCCTCTGTTCCACCGGCTGGATCGGCATAGCCCGCTTCGTGCGGAACAAGGTGATCACCATCCGGGACGCGGAGTACAACGTGGCCTCCCGCTGTCTGGGCACCCCCCTGCGGCGGATGATCACGAAGAACGTGCTGCCCTACCTGGTATCCATCCTGATCATGGAGGCGGCCCTTACCATCCCGTACTCCATTGGTTCCGAGGTCTTCCTGGGCTTTATCGGCCTGGGTCTTCCCATCGACACCATCTCCCTGGGAAACCTGGTGAACCAGGGAAAGAACAACTTCATGCTCTACCCCTACCAGCTGACCTGGCCGACCGTGATCCTGGCGGCCATCACGGTCTCCTTCTACATCGTCGGGAACCGGTTCTCCGACGCCTCGGACCCGAGGAACCACGTATGAGCGGCGATACCATCCTGGAGGTCCGGGACCTCCGCGTGAGCTTCTCCCTCCGGGGAAGGCGCCTTACGGCCCTCCGGGGCGCCGGCCTGGACCTGCGCCGGGGGGAGACCCTGGCGGTGGTCGGGGAGTCCGGGTCCGGAAAGAGCGTCCTTGCCAAGACCTTACTGGGCATGCTGGACAGGAACGGCCGGGTGGATTCCGGGTCCATTCTCTTCGACGGGAAGGACCTGGCCCGCTACACCCGGGAGCGCGAGTGGCTGGGCATCCGGGGCAAGCGCATCGCCATGATCTTCCAGGATCCCATGACGGCCCTGAACCCCCTGAAGACCGTGGGCGAGCAGATCCGGGAGGCAGCGGCCCTGCACCGGGGCCTGGATCGGGCCGCCTCCCGGACCGTGGTCCTGGAGACCCTGGGGCGGGTGGGCATACCGGAACCGGAACTCCGATACCGCCAGTATCCCCACGAGTTCTCCGGGGGGATGCGCCAGCGGGCGGTGATCGCCGCGGCCGTGGCCTGCCGTCCGGAGATCCTGATCTGCGACGAGCCGACCACCGCCCTGGACGTCACCGTCCAGGCCCAGATCCTGGACCTGATCAAGTCCCTCCAGCGGGAACTGGGGATGACGGTCCTATTCATCACCCACGACCTGGGGGTGGTGGCCAGCGTAGCCCAGCGGGTGGCGGTCATGTATTCCGGCCAGGTGATCGAGGAGGGGACCGTGCGGGAGGTATTCTACGATCCCCGGGCCCCCTACACCTGGGCCCTCCTTGCCTCCCTGCCCCAGCTGGGGGTCAAGGGCGAGGAGCTCTACTCGATCAAGGGAACCCCGCCGAGCCTGTTCAAGGAAGTCGTCGGGGACGCCTTCGCCCCCCGGAACCCCCGGGCCCTGGAGGTGGATTTCCGGTTCGAGCCCCCGGTTTTCCCGGTCTCGGACTCCCACTGGGCCCGGACCTGGCTCCTGGATCCCCGGGCGCCCCGGATCGAGGCCCCCGAGACCGTTCGGCGTCTCCGGGCCCGGCCGGCCCGGGGAGGTGCCGACACGG
>JBGSPT010000464.1:0-2083 GCA_041738475.1 Treponematales bacterium | reverse complement strand
GGGGCCGGAGGAAGCCGCAGCGCTCAGGTCGGAAGCCGAGACGGCGGGCGGTCTGGCCTCGGGACTCGCCTCGATGCTCTCGGAGATCGAGGAGATCCGGGCCCGCCTGGACTCGGCCTTCTCGGGCAGAATCGTCATCATCGGCCGGGTGGACACGGGAACCACGGATATCGGGGTCAACCCCTTCCACGGGGAGTACATCAACGTCGGGACCCACGCCGCCGTGGCGGACACGATCCTGGCCCGCACCTTCATCCGGCCCGTGGGTTCCTGGGCCAGCGTGCTCCTGGCCTTGATCGCCGCACCCCTCTTCGTCCTGACCATGGGCCGCTTCAAGCCCGGGATCCGCCTGGCCGTTGGCCTGGGAGGCGCGGCCCTGGTATTCGGGGGATCCTTCGCCCTCTTCGCCGCCTCCCGGATCTTCGTGGGCCCCCTGGGGGCCACCCTGGCGGCGATCGCCGCCGCGGTGGCACGGGAGGCCGTCGACTTCGTGAGGACCGAGAAGGAGAAGCGCTACCTGCGGAACGCCTTCGGCACCTACCTGGCCCCGGAATACGTGGAGGAGCTGGTTTCCAGCGGCTCCAACCCCCAGCTGGGGGGTTCCAAGCGCTGGATGACCGCCCTGTTCACGGACGTGCGCGGCTTCTCCACGATCTCCGAACAGCTGGACCCGGAAGCCCTGGTGAGCCTATTGAACCGCTACCTTTCGACCATGAGCGACATCATCCTGGAGGAACGGGGGACGATCGACAAATACGAGGGGGATGCCATCATCGCCTTCTTCGGGGCCCCCATGGCCCTGCCGGACCACGCCGCCCGGACCCTCCGCTCCGCCATACGGATGAAGCGGGCGGAGGCCCTCCTGAACGAGGCGGTCCTGGCGGAAGGGCTGACTCCCGCCCCCCTGGCCACCCGAATCGGCGTGAACACCGGGGACATGGTGGTGGGCAACATGGGCACCGAAAAGAAGATGAACTACACCATGATGGGCAACGCGGTGAACCTGGCCGCCCGCCTCGAAGGGGTGAACAAGCAGTTCAATTCCTGGATCCTCACCACGGAATCCACGGTGAAGGAGGCCGGTCCCGAATTCCTGGTGCGCCGGACAGCCCGGGTCCGGGTGGTCGGTATCTTCGAGCCCGTCCGGCTTTACGAGGTCCTGGATTTCGCCTCGGAGGCCCCGGAACGGCTCAAGACCACCGTGGAGCTCTTCCACCGGGCCCTGGAGGTCTTCGAAGCCAAGGACTGGACCGAGGCGGCCAAGCTCTTCCTCAAGGTGCTTTCCCACGACCCCGGGGACGGCCCTTCCCAGTCCTACCTGGCGCGCCTGGACGGATTCCGGAAGAAACCCCCCGCCAAGGACTGGGACGGGGTCTTCAACCTGACGGAAAAATGACGTGAGCGGGCAGAACGACGGAGGCCTCTTCCGCCTCATCCTCGAGGCGGCCAACGACGGGGTGATCATCACGGACCCCGAAGGCGCTATCCTGAAGGCCAACCCCGCCTTCCTGGCCATGACGGGATACGGCTTCGAGGAGGTGGCCGGCAAAAACGTACGCATCCTGAACTCCGGCAGGCACGACGCCGACTTTTTCCGGGGGCTCTGGGCCGAGGTGGGCTCCGCGGGGGTCTGGTCCGGGGACATCTGGAACCGCCGCAAGAACGGGGAGATCTATCCATCCCGGGTGAAGGTCCGGGCCATCCCGGACGAGGCCGGAGAGCCCTCCGGCTACATCGGGGTGTTCTCGGACCTCACCCCCCTCAAGGACTCGGAGGAGCGCCTGCGGAACGCCGTGCTCTTCGATCCCCTGACGGGCCTGCCCAACCGCTCCCTCTTCCGGGACCGCCTGGCCCAGGCCCTGGAACGGGCCCGAAAGAAGGCGTCCCGGGCGGCCTTGATCTTCGTGGATCTGGACAGGTTCAAGCACATCAACGAGAGCCTGGGATACCAGGCCGGGGACGAACTCCTCCGGGAGGCCGCCCGGCGGCTCTCCGAGCGGACGGGGGATGCGGGCACGGTCTGCCGGCTGGGGGGCGACGAGTTCGCCGTCATCCTGGACACGGTCCGTCGCAGCGAGGACGC
>JBGSPT010000443.1:0-5425 GCA_041738475.1 Treponematales bacterium | reverse complement strand
GGGGCCGGGCGGCGCCGGCCTCCCGGGGGAACGTATCCTGATCGCCGTCTCCAATCCCGGCACCCTCCGTCCCCTGGCGGACTTCGCCTTCCTCATGAGGGATCCCGCGTCGGCCGAGCCGGTCCTGCCGGTCTGCGTGGTCCAGGATTCTCCCAGCGCGGACAGAGACCTGGAGCAGGCCGAGACGGTCCTGGCCCAGGCCATCGCCCAGGGGGTGGCCGAGGGAGTTCCCGTCAAGCCTTCCACACGGGTCAGCCTGAACGCCGCGGAAGGCATTCTCCAGGCCGCGGAGGATCAGGAAGCGACCACGGTGCTCGTCGGGTGGAACCGTCCGCCCCGGCCGTCGGGGGCCATCTTCGGGGATGTGATCGACCAGATCGTGGCGGGAGGCCGACACCTGACCGTGGTGGCCCGCCTGCGGAGGTCCCTGCCCGAATCCCCGTCCCTGGTCCTGATCATCCCCCCCTTCGCGGAGCGGAATCCCGGGGCGGACCGGGCCTATGCCCTCATGCGCCGCGTCCTCGGCGGAGTGCCCGCCAAGCTGACGGTCATCACCCTAGCCTCCGATTCCTCGGGAGTCCGGGATTCCCTGAGACGCGTCCGCGGTTCGGCGCCCCACATCCTGGAACTGGAATCCTGGAAGGAGTTCCCCCGGGCCATAGACAAACAGCCCGAGGGAACCGCCTTCCTCTTCCTCTGCCCCCGCCCGGGCCGGATGGCCTGGCATCCTTCCCTCGAACAGCTTCCCCGGGACGCCGCGGAGGCCTTTCCAGATTCCACCCTGCTGGTGTTCTACCTCCCCGACGAGGACGGGGCCGTCCGGACCTACGCCGCCTTCGCCCAGGAGCCTTCCGCGGCGGCGGAGTCCCCGAAGGCCCCGGAGGTCCCGGAGGAAGGGAAGAGGAAGCCGTCCTCCGCCCCGGACTCGGAGAAAACCGTCCCGCGTCCCGCGGCCGGACAGGCCGATCCTCCGGACCGCTTCTACAGGTCCCTCGTGGGTTCCGGCAGGGTCATCCCGGACCTGCCGGCCGCAGCCGTCGTGGACGCGGTCCGGATGCTCCTGGAAAAGGGATTCCCGGGAGATCGGAAGAGCATCAACCGGCTGACGGGCATCTACGCGGATATAGCCCAGAAACAGCCCATCGAACTGGCCCCGGGGGTGCTGCTCCTGCACGCCCATGTGGACGTCATCGACGAGCCCCGGGTGTTGATCGGAGCCAAGCCCGGGGGACTCCGTCTCCTGGCTCTGGAGGACCCCATCCGGATCGTGGTCCTGCTATGCGCCCCCAGTTCCCAGTCCCCGGAGGATCACCTGCGGACCCTGTCCCTGATCGCCCAGGCCTTGAAGAGGCCGGAGCGGGTGGCCCGGATACTGTCCGCCAGGACGGTCGAGGATCTTCGGGAGGAATAAGCCGGATGCCGCCGCGGAGAGTTCCCCGCGGATCACTCCGCCATGGACACCACCGCCAGGGCTCCTCGTCCCGCGTTCAGGGCGATGACCGAGGATATCTCCATGATGTATTCCGGAGGGAACCCCAGGGCCTCTTCCAGGCGGAGGGCCAGATTTCCGGCGCCTTCCGGGTCATGGGCATGGACGACCGCGTAATTCTTGAGCTTCCGGTCCCCGTGCTTTCCCTTGGTCATCTCCAGGATCTTCTTGAGGTTGGCCTCCACGCTGAACGCCTTCCCGTAGAGTTTTGAGGAGCCGTCCTTTTCCAGAGAAACGATGGGCTTCAGGTTCATGATCTTGGCTGCCAGTCCCTGCAGGGGACTCACCCTGCCGCCCCGCACCATATAGCGGAGGGTCCGCACGGAAACCAGGATGTCCGCCTTGTCGGACCAGGAGGGGATGTCCGCCAGGATCCGGTCGTGGCTCATCCCCTCCGCCACGGCCCGGGCGGTACGCAGGACCACAAGGCCCAGGGATCCCGAGAGATGACGGGAATCGACCACGTCGATCCTCTTTCCGGTCTCCGCGGCGGCCTGCTCCGCGGCGCGTCGGCTGGCCTCGAAGGTTCCGGACAGCTTCCCCGCCAGGTGAACGGCCAGGATCGATTCGTAGTGCTCCGCCAGGAACCGGAAGGTGCGCAGGAATACCGCGCCCGAGGGCTGGGAAGACTTGGGAAAGGAAGGGGCCTTGTCCGCCAGTTCGTAGAACCGCTCGGGGGAGAGGGTCCTGCGGTCCAGGTACTCCACCTCGCCCACCCGGATCTGAAGGGGCACAACATGGATCTGGTACCGCTCCAGGAGTTCCGCGGGAAGATCGCAGCCCGAGTCCGTGACCACGGCGATCGGGTAGTTCCGGGCGTGGGCCGCCAGGAACTGCTCCTTCATGTCGTCGACTTTCTGCTGGAGCACGTCCCCCCGGGCGGACAGCCGCTCTATCAGGTCCGCGGGCCGGTCAGTGTGGATGTGGATCCGAAGCTTCCTCTTGTTCCCCGCCACGATCAGGGAATCCCCCAGGTCCGCGACCTCCGCCCGGATGGATTCGGAGTCCAGGGATTCCCCCACCACCAGGGCTTCCGTGCAATACCGTCGGCCGAGTTCCGAAAGGTCGTGCAGATCCGGAGCGTCCCCGCCCTGGTCCAGGTCCGAGAGGTCCAGGGACTCGTCCGCCCCCTCCCCGCCTTCCACGTAGGAGTGGGCTCCCGTCACGAAGGCCACGAAGCCGCTGGCTCCCGCGTCCACGACCCCCGCCGCCTTGAGTTCCGCCAGGCGATTGGGCGTGTCGGCCAGGGAACTGCGCAGGGCGGGCAGGGTGCCCCCCAAAAGTTCACGGAAATTCCGGGCCCGGCCGAGCTCGGACCGGAGCGCGGACGCCCAGTCCCCGATCAGGGAAAGGATGGTCCCGTCCCGGGGATTGGATATGGCCGAACGCGCCCGGGTGTAGGCGTTTTCCACGGCGGCCACGAAGCGCTCCATGCTGATGGTTGCGGCGTCGGTGAGGGACTCGTAGAATCCCGAGATGAACTGGGCGAAGATGACCCCGGAGTTGCCCCGGGCGCCGGCCAGGGCAGCGTCCGCGATGTTCTCCATGGTCTTTTCCGCGGAGTCCGTGGGCCGGGAGCTCTCGACCGCGGTGGCCAGGGTAGCGGCCAGGTTCGTACCCGTATCGCCGTCGGGCACCGGGAAGACGTTGATCCGGTCGAGCTCCTTACGGACCCCCAGTACGCGGCGGGCGCCCGCACGGAATACCCGGTAAATCTGATGTCCGTCCAGTTCGTGCATCGGTCCTCCCTGCATCGGCGGTCGCCGCGGCCTGCTGCGGAGCCGGGACCCTCTTCGGCGGTGATTCCGGGTTCGATCCCTTCGGGTCCCCGATCACTATACCCGATTCCGCGCTGCAGTCCCAATAATACTTATTGGACACCTCGGAGGTAAAGAAGATTGCAGGAACGGATCCTGAAATGGCCGGGACGGTCCGGCAGCTTCACCGCCGCCGGGCCGCCCCGGATTGTCCGCCGCCTAAAAACCCGCTCGGTTCTTCGGGCGGCCGCTTCATGCAAAGTCCTTCGGCCCGTCTACTCCCGAATCAGGATGAACTCCACCCGCCGGTTCTTCCAACGGTTCTCCGCGTCCTTGAAGTCCACCACCGGCTCGCTGGAGCCCAGGCCCCGTACGGAGAGCCTTCGGGCGTCCACGCCGAATTTTATCAGCTGGTCCCTAACCGCCTCGGCCCGGGCCAGGGACAGCGGCAGAAGCTCCTCGGTCTCCTCCTTGTTCACCTGGGCGGCCGAGTACCCGTAGATCTTGCCGATGCTGTTGGCGTGGCCCTCGACCCGGATCTTGTAGTCCCGGAACCGGTTGAGGATCTGGGCGATGCGCTTGAGCACCTGGTCGTTCCGGTCGAGCTTGTCCTGGGGCAGGTCCTTGAAGTCCGCGAAGTTGGAGCGGAACACGATGGAGGGGACCTTGATCTTGAGCCTGTCCCCGTCCCGGATGACCAGGACGTCCACGGTGACCTTGCCCTCGACCCTGGAGGAATTGCCCCAGGCGTCCATCACGGCCATGGCGTAGGGATAGTCCGTCGCGCCCTCCACCAGCTCGCCCTTGTTGGACCGGCCGTCCCAGAGTATGCGCTCCGTGGGGTTTCCCGTCCCGGACCAGGAGGTGAACAGCCGCACCTTCGCGGGGCCCGAGCCTTCCTCCACGGAGGACTCGAAGATCTCGAACTGCCAGGTCTCCACGGGGCTGGCGTCCTCGATGGCTATGGAGACGGTCAGTTCATCGTCCACGCCGTCGTTGTCTGGGCTGAAGAACTCGGGGCTGGTCCGCAGGCGCACCTTGGGCCCCTCGGTATCCAGGACGAAGGGAGCCGTCCGGGCCTGGGGCGCGTCGCCCTTGGCGTACACCACCGTGAAGACCGCGGTATAGGATCCCTGGGGAGCAGGAGCGCCCCGGTCGTCCTTTCCGTCCCAGACCGTCTCCCGGGGCAGGGCGGAGATGCCCGTGCCCGAGTAGGTTTTACGGGCGGCGCCGGAGGCGTCCGTCAGGGCCAGGTTCCAGGACTCCACGCCGTCCCGCAGGTTCACGATGGGGCTGAACCGGATGTCGTCGTACCGTCCGTCCCCGTTCGGGCTGAAGCCCGCCCGGTTGGAGGTCACGAAGACCTGCACGGCCCGGGTATCCGCCGTTATGCCGTCGATCCTGTACTCCGCCTTGTTGCCCGCGGCGTCCTCGCTGGTCAAAAGATAGGCATACCGCCCGTCCGACGCGGGATTCCCCTCCTCGTCCTTGCCGTCCCAGGATACGGGGACAAGGGTTCCCCGCCAGGTCCAGGAGCGCACAGGCCGGCCGTTGGCGGCCAGGATGCTTCCCTGCCAATCGTCCCCGGGCGCCGCCGACTGGGTTATGACCATCTCGTCCTTGCGCCCGTCCCCGTTGGGGCTGAAGAGAAGAGGCGCAGCGGAAACCTGGGCCTTGGGCGCGACGGTATCCAGGACGATCGCTCCAGAGGCGGCCACGGCGCTGTCCAAGTTGGCGAACCTCACGATAAGCTCCGCCTCGTAGGAGCCGTCCGGCGCCTGGGCCCCGGCCTCGTTCTTTCCGTTCCACAGGAGTTCCCGGGGCACCGCCCCGGTGCCCTTCCAGGAGCGGACGGCGGCTCCCCCGGCGGCGGGCTTCACAGCCACCTCCCAGGTCGCGGGCGCGTCGGAGGAACGGACCTCCGGAAGGATTCGTACCGTGTCCTTGATCCCGTCCCCGTTGGGGCTGAAAGCCCGGGCGTCGGAGGATACGACGGCGGCCTTTTTCTCCGTATCGACCCGGAGGTTGACGGGCGCCGAGGCCCCGGCATTGCCCGCGCGGTCCACGGAGCGGAGCCGGAAGGCGTAGCCGCCGTCCGGCACGATCTTTCCGGACTCGTCGCGGCCGTCCCATTCGATGCGGGCGTCCGGTTCTCCCGGGAAGGACCAGGTGCGGACGG
>JBGSPT010000440.1:0-1959 GCA_041738475.1 Treponematales bacterium | reverse complement strand
GACCGCCGCCGCGTCGACCTGCGGCCCGCCGTCGAGGCTCAGTCGCAGGGTATCCAGGTTCCGTTCCGCCACCTCCCCGGAGACCGTGAAGGTGACCCTGCGGGCCGAGGCGGCCGCGGGCTCCGCGATGGAGGCCGCGGGGGGAAGGGTATCGAGGGTGAAGGATACGTCCGGGGAGACTCCCGAAACCGCGGGATCGCCCCCGAGCTTGGCGGCCGCGTCGTCGTCGGCCCGGGCCCGTACCTGCTTGGGTCCGTCCACCCCGATCCCGGCCGGCAGGACATAGGTGAAGGACAGCTCCCGCCCGGTCCCCGTGACCGTGGCGGAATCCCAGGAGCTCCAGGCGCTTCCGTCGTGGTAGCTGACCTGGACCGTGGCCGGCGCAACGCCGTCGTCGTCCGTCACAGTCCCCCGCACCGTGTACCCGGCGTCCACGAAGGCGCCCGCCCCGGGATGGGTCAGGGTCACCGCGGGGATGTCCGTAGACTGCTCCACCGTGACGGCACGGGTAGCCATGGTGTCGTTGAGGGCCCGATCCCGGGCTATCACGTACAGGACGTAGGCCGTCGAATCGGACAGGCTCGTCGTATCCACCGTGGCCGTGTACGGAGCCGCACCGAAGGCGGTGCCGCCGGGGGCCTCGTAATCCGCCGGAGCGGAATCCGCGGCCGGCAGAAGCCACCACTGGACCCCGGTCAGGCCGTTCCCGTCCGAGGCGGAGGCGGTGAAGCGGATCGTACCGTTCACGTAATCGGTGCCGCTTATAGACAGCACCGGGGTGAGGCTGGCAATCTCCGCCAGGGGCCCCGCGGTATCCACGACTACGCTGCGGGTCAGGCTCGCGGTTTTCCCGACGACGTCCGTCACCGTGAGGATGTACTCGTAGATGCCGTCGGAAAGTCCGGGGCCGCCCACGGTCTCGTTGATCGTGACGGGCTGGCTCGTGGTCGAGTAGGCCCCGTCGAAAATCTGGATTCCGTTCCGGCTTACCCGGACGTTGGCCAGGGCGTTGCTGTCGTAGGCGGTGAAGGAGAAGGAGAAATCCCCCTTGGCGTACCCGGTGCCGCCGACGAGGTTGACGGTTCCCGCGCCGAACCCGAAGGCTTGGACCTCGGGGGGCGCCTGGTCCAGGTTGAAGGCCGCCGTGGCCGCCGCGGGGCTCCAGTTGCCCGCGGTATCCCGGGCCACGACATGGAGCACCCGGGAGCCTTCCTCGGAGGGCAGGAAGCTCAGAGCCGCGGTCCAGGAGGCGGCGCCCGACGCGACGGTCCACGCCAGGTAATCCGCGGGCGGCAGGGCCGGAGGAACGGTCACGACGTACCGTGTTTCGGCTATGGGGCTCACCCCCCCGAAGTCCGCGGCGGAGCCGTTCGCGGACAGAGCGGTGCCCTGTACGGCGGCGCCCGGAGTCGGGGCGACGATGGTCACGTCCGGTCCGGTGAGGTCCACGGTGATCGTCCGCCCGAGGACCGCGGTCTTCCCCGCGGCGTCCGTGACGGTGAGGACATACGTGTAGATTCCGTCCTCCAGGAGCAGGTTCGCGGGGATCGCGGGGTCCCGGGGGAGGTCGGAAATCGACCAGGCCTGGGTGGTTCCCGTCGCGGCTCCGCTGAACAGCACCACCGCGGGATCCGTGCCCTTGGCCTGGGTGACGGTTAGGTTCGCCAGGGCGTTGGAGTCCGAAAGGACGCCGCCCAGGCTGAAGGCCGCGTTGCGTCCCGCGCTTGCCGAACCTACGGCCGTTTCCGTGATAGCCGGGGCGGCCTGGTCGATCCCGAAGGTCCGGACCGAGGATACGCTCCAGTTGCCGGCCGCGTCCCGGGACCGGGCATGGACCGATGTCCGCCCCTCCCCCAGGGCCGAAAGGTTGAGAGAGCCGTTCCAGCTGGTCGTTCCCGAGGCGAGGGTCCAGTCCGCCGTATCCACCGGCGGGGAGGCTCCCTCGTCGCCGACCCAGAA
>JBGSPT010000426.1:0-1719 GCA_041738475.1 Treponematales bacterium | reverse complement strand
CGTTCGTGACGGCGGTCGCGGGGCGGGCAAAACTGGACGCCGTGGCCCTGGTCGGGCCGGACGAGGTCCTTCCCCGGGAGGAAGATATCGTCGGGCGGATCGGCGAGGAATCCGTGGACGTCGTGGTGGACAACGTGGGAGGACCCGGGTTCGCTTCCATGCTCAAAGTCCTGAGGCGGGGAGGCTGCTACGTATCCTCCGGCGCCATCGGCGGACCCATCGTTCCACTGGATCTGCGGACCTGGTACCTGAAGGATATCCGGATGATCGGATGCACCGCCTGGGACGAGCCGGTTTTCCCGAACCTCGTGTCCTACATCGAGGGGGGGGAGATCCGGCCCCTGGTCGCCAAGGTCTTCCCCCTGGAACGGATCGCGGAAGCCCAGCGGGAATTCCTGGAGAAGAGGCACGTCGGGAAATTCGTTCTCATCCCGCCGGATCCCGGAACATAGCGGCCGGAACTACGTCTTCCGCCGTATCTCCCCGAACCCCGTGTAGGGCACCAGGGCCGCGGGAATCCCGACCGAGCCGTCCGCCCGCTGGAAGTTCTCCAGGACGGCGATGATGGCCCGGGAGCAGGCGATCGCGGTGCCGTTCAGCATGTGCACGTACTTGTTCTTCCCGTCCTCGTCCTTGTACCGGACGTTGAGGCGCCGGGACTGGTAGTCCGTGCAGTTCGAGGTGGAGGTGACCTCCCCCCATTCGCCGCCGTTGCGGCCGGGCATCCAGGCTTCCAGGTCCCACTTGCGGTAGGCCGGGGCTCCCAGGTCGCCGGTGCAGGTGTCCACTACCCGGAAGGGTATCTCCAGGGCCGAGAAGATCTCCTCCTCGATGCTCCGCAGCTCCTCGTGGACCCGGTCCGAGTCCTCGGGCAGGGTGTAGGCGAACATCTCGACCTTGGTGAACTGGTGGACCCGGTAGAGGCCCTTGGAGAACTGGCCCGCGGCCCCGGCCTCCCGGCGGAAGCAGTGGGATACCCCGGCCAGGCGGAGGGGCAGGGCGGCCTTGTCCAGGACCTGGCCGGAGTGGTAGCCCCCCAGGGTGATCTCCGCGGTGCCGATCAGGCAGGTGCCCTCGCCCTCCACGGTGTAGACGTTGGACTCCGCACCCCGGGGGTTGAAGCCGATGCCCTCCAGGATCTCGGTCTTGGCCACGTCGGGGGTTATGAAGGGGGTGAAGCCCTTCTCCCGCAGGCGGTCCAGGGCGAAGCGGACCAGGGCCAGCTCCAGGATGACGCCCTGGTTCTTGAGGTAGTAGAACTTGGTGCCGGATACCCGGGTGGCGGTGTCGAAGTCCAGAATGTCCAGGTCCTGGCCCAGCTGGACGTGGTCCTTCGGCTCGAAGGAAAACTCCGTGGGCTTGCCGACCCGCTTGACCTCGAGGTTGTCCTTGTCCTCCTTGCCGACCGGGGCGGAGGGGTGGGCCATGTTGGGGATGCGGCGGCCCTCGGCGTCCAGGCTTGCCTCCGCCTCCGCGTAATCGGCCTCCAGTGCGGCGATCCGGTCCTTGAGGGCCTTGCCTTCCTCGATGAGGCGGCGGTGCTCCTCCTCCGGGAGCTTGCCCTTCATGGCGGCGGCGTTTTCATTCCGCGCCCGGCGCTCGTCTTCCAGACGGCGCAGGAGTTCCCCCCTGCGTTCGAAGAGCTCGACCACCAGGTCCGGGTCGGCCTGCATGTATCGGTCCGCGACGTTCTTCTTGACCGCGGCCAGGTTGTCCTTG
>JBGSPT010000416.1:0-1964 GCA_041738475.1 Treponematales bacterium | reverse complement strand
CGGGCCGTCCGGCCAGGGCGGCCTCGGCGACCGCAAGGATCCGGCGGACCCCTTCCCGGCTCATCATCCGGCGGTACAGCCCCGCGGAATCGTCCCGCACCATTGTCTCGTGGCCCCGATCCCGCAGGAAGCGGTCCAGGCAGTGGACCGCCGGATAGGGGGCGTTCAGCTGGACGAAGGGCGGCTGGATGAGGAGGAAGCGCATGGGGGAAGTATACGGTGGACAGTGGACGGTGGACAGTGGCTGCGGTAACGCGGTAATCCACACCGCTTCGGCGTCGGACGCATCCGCGCACGGACGTCGCTTCCGTTCACTGTCCACCGTTTACCGTCCACCGATCTTGACTTCCCTCCCCGATTCAATGTATAAACTCCCCGCGACATGCCGCTGTAGCTCAGTTGGTAGAGCAGTGGACTGAAAATCCACGTGTCGTCAGTTCAATTCTGACCGGTGGCAACAAGGGCCGTCCCGTGAGGGGCGGCCCTTCGTTTTGCTTGTCCGAGACCTCCCGCCTGATTACTTTTATCCCATCCCGCGGGATCGAGACTTCACGAGCTTCGTGACACCGCCCCGGAGGAATAGGAGGAATCATGGGAATGATCAATTTCAAGGGTAATCCCGTCCATACGAGCGGCGACCTGCCCGCCCCGGGCTCGGCGGCCCCGGACTTCCGGCTTACCAAGGGGGACCTCTCCGACGTGTCCCTGGGGGACTTCAAGGGAAAGGTCCGGATCCTCAACATCGTGCCCAGCCTGGACACTTCGGTCTGCGCCCTTTCGGCCAAGCGCTTCGAGCAGGAGATCAAGAAGCGCCCCGGCCTGGTCGTGCTGACGATCAGCCGGGACCTGCCCTTCGCCCAGGGCCGGTTCTGCAAGACCGAGGGGGTGGAGAACGTGGTCATGCTGTCGGAGCTCCGGAATCGGGACTTCGGCAGGGCCTACGGGGCGGAGATGAAGGACGGCCCCCTGGCCGGCCTGCTCTCCAGGGCCGTGGTGGTCGTGGATTCCGCGGGAACCGTGGTCTACACGGAGCAGGTGCCGGAGATCGCCCAGGAACCGGATTACGAGAAGGCCCTGGCCGCGGCGTCGAAGGCGAGCTAGGAAGCGGACCTTCCGGGTCGGGTTTGAGGCCTCGCAGCCGGACCCGACCCCGATCCTATCTACGGCAGGCTCTTGTCGATGACGACCACCACGCGGCCCTCCCGAAGGAGGGCGCGGTTTCCCGGAAGGGACAGGATCCGAAGGGCCTCGTCCCGGGATATCACCAGGTCCGTCCGGGAGGTTCCGAACACCGCGGAGGCGGCGATGCGCAGGGGATTGTCCCCGGTGCGCTCCTCGAGAGCCGCCGCCTCCAGGTCTTCCGTATAGCCGACCAGTCCCCAGCGCCGGATGGCCTCGGGGGACACGAGGTTCCGTTCCAGGATCGTATTCATCCTCTCGTCGAAGATCCTCGGGAATAGGCAGGGGGAGGCACGGGCACGGACGTGCTCGCCGTGTACGGGAAGCTCACCCTTGGCGTAGATGACGATCCCCGAATAGGGGCGGGAGGGGGCGTAATCCAGGGGGGAGGCCAGCTCGTAGGGCCGGCTGTGCCGGACGTAGAGGGAGGATATGTCGGTCAGGGGGAGTTCGTAGAGGGCCGAGAAGTGCCGGAAATCCGGGCTGAAGGAGCTCTCCCGGCGCCGCACCGAGCGGATCAGGTCCAGCAAATCGTTGATGGACAGGGTTCCGTCCGCAAGGGTGTCCCCGACGGTACGGTAGGAATCCACGGGTATCCGGAACACCGTCTCCTGCAGGAGGCCGGGGAGGTCCCGCTCGATCATGTTCTCCGCCTCCGAGCGGCCCGCGGGAAGGCGGATGCCCGCGGCCCGGAGGTCCAGGGAAACCTTCGCGGTGAGGGACATGGCGTCCCACCGGAGGGACGCGGAGGTGGTGTAGGGAGACGCCGGGGCGGAGGACGGGAC
>JBGSPT010000405.1:0-4218 GCA_041738475.1 Treponematales bacterium | reverse complement strand
GGGAGCCGGGCCGGGCGGTCTTGGCCTCCTCGTAGGCCTTCCGAAGCCGGAGGAAGGCCTCGTGGTTGCCGTCCGGGCCGTCGGGATGCAGGCGCTTGGCCCAGGCCCGGTAGGCGCTCTCCAGGGCGGCACCGCGAAGGTCCCGGAGGGCTTCCTCCGGGTTGGGGTAGAGCATGGGGGAATAGTACAGTAAACGGTGGACGGTGAACAGTGAACGGAGGATTAGAAAGCATGCGGCCGCATCCCACGCTCTCGCGGGTGATTCCATTGTATCCTGTAGACATCCCTGTCCACTGACCACCGTCCACAGCCTCGCCTTGCCCCTGCCGCCCCGGGCGTGCTACTATTTCCGGACGCGCATCCTGCCGGCCGGACCGGCCGGCGTATACGATAATCGACCGCCCCGAGGGTATTCGTGTTCCTCAAGAGTCTGGAAATACTGGGTTTCAAGAGCTTCGCAGACCGCACCCGCATCGAGTTCTCCCAGGGCATCAGCGCCCTCCTGGGTCCCAACGGCTGCGGCAAGAGCAACGTCGTGGACTCTATCAAGTGGGTGGTGGGGGAGCAGTCCGCCCGCAGCCTCCGTGCCGAGAGCATGGAGGACATCATCTTCAACGGCACCGAGACCCGCAAGGCCCTCAACGTCGCCGAGGTGACCCTCACCATCTCCAACGAGAACTCCTCCCTGGCCCTGGACGCCCCGGAGATCGCCATCAAGCGCCGCCTGTACCGCTCCGGGGAGAGCGAGTACTTCCTGAACGGCCAGGCGGTCAAGCTGAAGGAGATCCGGGAGCTCTTCTGGGACACCGGGATCGGGAAGAGCGCCTATTCCGTCATGGAGCAGGGGCGCATCGACCAGATCCTCTCCTCCAAGCCCGAGGAGCGGCGCTACCTCTTCGAGGAGGCCGCGGGGATCACCAAGCACAAGGTGCGGTCCCGGGAGGCGGAGCTCAAGCTGGAGCGGACCGAGGAGAACGTCCGCCAGGTCCAGGGCATCCTGGGGGAGGTCAAGCGCAGCCACGACACCCTCAAGTCCCAGTCCGAGAAGACCCTGGCCTACCGGACCCTCCGGGACGACATCTTCCAGGCCGAATTGGACCTCCATCTCCTCCGGCTCCGGGGCTTCGTGCAGGACAAGGCCCGGCGTGACGAGGAGGCGGCGGACAAGGCCCGGGCCCGGGACGGGGTCAAGAAGTCCATCGACGAGATCAATCTGAGCCTGGAGGAGAGCCTGGACGTCGTCAACTCCATGGAGTCCAAGCTCGTGGAGCACCAGAAGACGGTGTACGGCTTGGCGGTGGAGAGGGCGGGCAAGGAGAAGCAGCATAAGCTCCTGGCCGAGCGGGTTTCCGAGGCCAAGGCCAAGATCGACCAGGCCCGGCTGCGCCGCAAGGGCGCCCAGGAACGGCTGGAGGGCCTCCAGGAGGAGGCCCAGGAGAAGGAGGGCGAGGTCCGCAGCCTCAAGGCCCGGATCCTGGAGATCGAGAAGAACATCGCCTCCTTCGAATCCAACATCACCGCCGCGGACGGCCGCATCCGGGACAACGAGGCGGCCATCCTGCGCTCCGAGAAGGGCATAGCCGACCTGGAGGCCGGCCAGGCGGAAGCCCAGAGGGAGCTGGACGCCATCACCGACGACATCGTCCGGGAGCTGGACGCCCGCCTCAAGGAAACCGGGTATTCCGCAAAGGAGCGCAGGGCCGCCGAGGAGGCCATCGACGGCCTCATCGCCGCGGTCCACGCCCGGCTGGCCGGCAAGCAGGCCCTCCTTGAGGACCTGGGCCGCCTTTCGGACTACAAGGCCGAGGACGCCCGGGCCCTGATCGAGAAAGCCCGGGCGGACCTGGAGGGCACAAAGGCCCGGATCGAGGAGCTCCGGGGGCTCTACGAGTCTTACAAGCGAACGACACCCTCCTTCATCGACGAGTTCCTGTCCCCCGAGGGCATCATCACCCGGAAGCGGGCCGTGGACGAGCGCATCGCCCGGATAAAGGACGAGATCGCGGCCCTCAAGGAAACGATCCTGGCCCTGAGGGAGGAGAACCGCCAGCTGGCGGAGCGGATCGACGAGTACCGCAGGACCCTGGAGGAACTCCGGGGCAACCGGATCCGGATGCAGACCCAAGGGCAGGCCGCCGAGGAAGCCCTGACCCTCCTCAAGCGGGAGATCGCCGTCCAGGAGGGGGTGCTCCGGGAGCTGGAGAACGAGGTCTACCTGGAGGAGAAGCGGCTGGCGGACGCGACGGAACAGCTTTCCGACCTGGACCAGGAGATCGCGGAGATCGAGACCAAGGGGCGGCGCCTCACCGCGGAGATGGAGAAGCTGGAACGGGACATCGCCCTCAAGAACTCGGACCTGGGCAAGCGCCAGGAGGATCTCCGGAAGAAGATGGACCAGCTTGGACGGTTCCAGGCGGAGCTGGAGCGCATCCACCTGACCCTGGCCCAGACGGACACGGAGATCCGCAACATCAAGGACAATTTCCGGGAGGCCTACTCCCGGGATCTCCTGGAGTTCGAAGAGCGGATGTTCGAGATCCGGGTGCCCGTCCAGGAACTGCGGGACCGCCTCCAGGACCGCCGGTCCAAGCTCAAGGACCTGGGCTCCGTCAACCTCATGGCCCCGGAGGAATACGCGGAGGTCAAGGAGCGCTACGACTTCCTGTCCGGTCAGCTGGCGGACCTGGAGAAGGCCCGGGAAGACCTGAAGCGCATCACCGAGGAGATCCGTACCGAGAGCGCGGAGCTCTTCCTGGACACCTACAACAAGATCAAGAAGAACTTCCACAACATGTTCCGGCGCCTCTTCGGCGGGGGCCGGGGGGAGCTCCGTCTGGTGGACCCGGACCATGTGCTGGAGTCGGGCATCGAGATCTACGCCCAGCCCCCCGGGAAAAAGCTGGAGGCCATCAGCCTCCTGTCCGGAGGGGAGAAGAGCCTGACGGCCATCGCCCTCCTGTTCGCCACGTACATGGTCCGTCCCAGCCCCTTCTGCTTCCTGGACGAGATCGACGCGGCCCTGGACGAGGCCAACGTGATCCGCTTCGTCAACCTCCTGCGGGAGTTCGGGCGGATCAGCCAGTTCATCGTCATCACCCACAACAAGAAGACCGTGATCGGGGCGGACGCCCTCCTGGGGGTCACCATGGAGGAGTCCGGGGTCACCAAGGTCATCGCCGTCCGCCTGGAGCGGGGGGACGAGGGACGCGCCGCCGCGCCGGAGCCGGAGACCGACCTGGAGGACGAGGACGTGGAGTACGAGTCCGGCCGGGAACTGGCCCCGGACGGGGCTTCCTAGGGCCGCGGAATGGACATCGGGGGGCTGGTCGCCCGGGCCCGGAAGGCCGTCTCGGCCCTGGCTTCGAGGCTGGGCGGCAAGGGCCGGGGATCCTCCCCGTCCGATATCGGCCCGGATTCGGCGGGAGAGGACTCCACCGGGGATGACGGGCTCGCCGAGCTCCTGGCCGGAACAACGACCGCAGACGTTTCGGCCCCTTCGGGTTTCCCCGGATTCGCCCCACCCCCGAGCCCCGGCGACCGGATCCGAGCCTTCGCGGCCGGCCTGGCCGAGCGGATCCGAGGGAACCCCCGGGCCCTCCTGGCCGCGGGAGGGAGTCTGGCCGGCTTGGCCTTGATCCTGCTGATCCTGGCCCTCCTCCTGCGTCCGCCTGCGCCCATAGCCGGCTCCGCATCCCTATCCCCCGAGGCCCTTTCCATACTGCGGAGAATCCCCGTGCCCCGCCAGGACCCCCTGGCCCCGGAATCCGCCCTGGATCGCCCGCGGAAAGACCGATATACTGAGGAGGACATCGCCCGGATGTGGCTCGACCTCGGCCTCCTTCCCACGGACGCCCTGGAGGAGCGAAACCGGGCGGAGCTTCTGGACCTACTTTCGGCGATGGAGAAGCGATGAGCACGACTCGGCGCTGCGGCGTTTCCGATCCGGTACGATTCCTTACGCTGATTCTCCCGGCGGTCCTCACCCTGGCCTCCGCCTGCGTGAGCTCCCCGAAGGAGGTTCCCGAGGAGACTCCGGCCGCAGCGGAAGCGGCGCCCTCCGGGGACGCCCGACCCGAGGCGGTCGAGATCCGCGGCCCCATCCCCGTTTCTCCCCGCATGGTCCTGATTCTGCCGGACCCGGAGCCGAAACCGACGCCCGGCACGGCTTCCCGTCTTCCCGCTCCTTCCTATCCCGCCGCCGGAGCCGCGGCGCTCGCC
>JBGSPT010000404.1:0-20324 GCA_041738475.1 Treponematales bacterium | reverse complement strand
TTTGCCCGGGCTACCTCCCCCGCGGCCTCCACCAGGCGCCGGGCTTCCGCCGATCCCTCCACGTACACCCCGAGCACCCGGGTCGCGGGATCGGCGCCCGCGTAGTCGACGGATTCGATGATGTCCACGTCCGCCATGTTCCCCACGGTCACGAACTTGTTGAACCCCACGCCCCCCGCGGGGGAGGCGGCCCAGTTCATGAGGAGCCAGGCGCCCACGGCTCCGCTCTGGGACACGAAGGAGATCCCTCCCGGCACGTGGGCGATCCCGGCTATGAAGGTGGTATCCACCTTCCGGTTGACGTCGATGACCCCCACGCAGTTGGGCCCCAGGAGGCGGATCCCCCGGGAACGGCAGAACTCGGTCAGGGACTTCTGCCAGGCGGTCCCCTCGGGGGTCTTCACCTCCGCGAAGCCCGCGGCCGCGCAGACCACGGCCCGGATGTCGCCCCGCTTCCGCATGCGCCGGTCCATCTGGGACAGGATGTCCGGGGTGGCCGAAGCCGGTGCGGAGAGCACCACGAGGTTCACCTCGTTCTCTATGGAATCCAGGGACGGGCGGCTCGGGCGGCCCAGGATCTCACCGCCCGAGGCGTTCACGGGATAGAGGCCTCCCGTGTAGCCCGCGGCGACCATGTTGGCCAGGATCTGGTATCCCGCCTTGGCGGGGTTCGCGGACGCACCGATCACGGCACAGCCCGCGGAGTCAAAGAAGGAATCCATGCTAGGCACGGCCGCCGTTCCCCGCGCAGACCGCCTCCAGGAAGCGGTACCTCTCCTCCGCCAGGTCCTTGAGCTCCGCGATCCGCTCGGGCCCCAGGTGGGAGAACTTCTTGATCCGGGAGGTGTAGTCCTCCATGGGCAGGGGATTCGGCACCGGGACGGTGATCCGGAACTTCCGGTTCCGGGCTTCGTAGAGGGGGAAGAACCGGGTCTTGACGGCCAGGCGGGCGACGGAGATCGACTCCTCCGCGCGGATTCCCCAGCCCGTCAGGCAGGGATTGAAGACGTGGATGTAGGCCAGGCCTTCCTTGATCTTCATGGCCTCCTCCACCTTCCGCACCAGGTCCGGGATGTAAGCGGGAGACGCGGTGGCCACGTAGGGCACGTCGTGCATGGCCATGATCATGGGGAAGTCCTTGCCGTGCTGGCGCTTCCCCCCCCGTCCCTCCTTGCTGACCGGAGTCGTGCTGGTCCAGGACCCCTTGGAGGTCGAGGAGCTGCGCTGGTACCCGGTGTTCATGTAGCCTTCGTTGTCGTAGCAGATGTAGAGGATCCGGTCCCCCCGTTCCGCGACCCCGGAGAGGGCCTGGAAGCCCGCATCCACGGTGGCGCCGTCCCCGGCGAAGGCCACGACATGGGCGTCCCGGCCCTTGGCGTCCAGGGCCAGCCGGATGCCCGCCAGCATGCTGGCCGTGTTGTCCAGGAGGGGAAAGAAGACGGGCACCTTGGCCCCGGACTGCTTGTTCCAGCCGACCACCCCCACGCCGCCCATACAGCCCGGGGGGATGGCCAGGATCGAGTTGGGGCCCAGGACCTTCATCACGGTCCTCAGGGTGAGTTCCACGTTGCACCCCACGCAGGCGGAGATGCCGGGGGATATCATGTCCTCGCGTTCGGCGAGGAGGTCCAGGGCGCTCATGCTTTAACTCCTTTCCGGGGAGCCCAGAGCCAGACCGCGCTTTGGGGAGTCCGGCCCGCGTCGACGGCTGCCACGATCTCGTCGAAGGCTTTCGATACGAGACCCAAGGTGATGTCCTCGCCTCCGAGCCCGCCGACGAAGGGGACCGAGGGAAGGGTCCTGCCGGATTCGTACAGGGCCGAACGGACCTCCTGGTATACGATGCCGGTGTTCCATCCGAACGACACGTTCCGGTCGATCACGCCGAAGCCCTTGACCCGGGCCAGGGCCGAGACGACCGCCGCCTTCGGGAAGGGCCGGAGGCAGCGCACCTTGACCAGACCGATTCTCACTCCCGCGGCGCGCTTTTCGTCCACCATCTCCCGGCAGGCCCCGGTGACGGAGCCCAGGGTTACCACCGCGTACTCGGCGTCCTCCATGCGGTAGAGGTCCAGGGCCCCGCCCCAGGAACGGCCGGTGACCGCCGCGTATGCCTTGTCCGCCTCCTCTATAACCCCCAGGGCCGCGGCCATGGAGTCCATGTGCTTCTTGCGATACTCCATGACCAGGTAGCCGCTGGTGAGCGGATCGATGGCCATGGGCTTGCGGGGGTCCAGGATCTGATGCTTGGCCTCGTAGGGAGGCAGGAAGCCGTCGATCTCGGCCTGCTCGGGGACCTCCACCCGCTCGGTCATGTGGGAGAGGTAAAAGCCGTCGTAGCAGACGTTGACGGGCAGAAGGACCCGGGGATCCTCGGCGATCCGGAAGGCCTGGATGGTCTGGTCCAGGATCTCCTGGTTGTCCTCCACGTAGATCTGGATCCAGCCCGCGTCCCGGAGGGTCAGGGAGTCCTGGGGCCCTCCCCATACGGACTGGGGGGATATCATCTCCCGGTTCACGATGTTCATCACGATGGGAAGGCGCAGGGTGGACGCCCGGAAATAGGGCTCGTACATCAGGGCCAGGCCCTGGGAGGAGGTGGCGGTGTAGCATCGCGCGCCGGCCAGGGACGCCCCGCTCAGGATGGACATGGCGGAGTGCTCGGACTCGACCTCCGTCATCCGGCTGGACAGGGATCCCTCCGCCGCGAAGAGGGTCAAGTACTCGACCACGGGGGTCTGGGGGGTGATGGGGTACGCGGCGATCACCTCCGGCCGTGCCAGCCGGGCGGCCGTGGCGGCTGCGTAGTTCCCGTTCATGACGGCTACGGTGCTCATTTCCTTCCCTCCCGGACCATGGCGATGCACTGCTTCGGGCACTCGGCGGCGCAGACCGCGCATCCCTTGCAGTAGCCCAGGTCGATCTCGAATCGTCCCTCGACCCTCCGGACGGAGTTCGTCGGACAATAGAGCAGACAGGTGCCGCAGCGGCTGCACGCGTCCTGGTCGATCTCCGGACGCTGGGTCCGCCAATCCCCGGTGTTGGCGGCGTAGAGGCCCTCGCCCACCGGACATACATAGTCTTTTTCCAACGTGCTCATAGTTCCGCCCCCTCACCGCAGCCGGATTACTCGGGCGGCCTCGAACGCCTCCCTCAGAAGGTCCGCGTTCTCCTTGCCCCAGAACTCCTCGACCTTGGAAGCCACGTCCGAAAGCTCCACCCAGCCCGTGCCCTTGACGAAGGCTCCGAGCATGGCGGTGTTCGTGATCGGCTTGCCCAGCCTGCGAAGGGCCAGCCCGGTGGCGTCCACCAGGACGACGGCTCCGACGCTGGCCGGAAGCTCAAGGTCCTCGACCCTCACTCCCGGCTCCGCGTTCAGGACGAGCCATCCGCCGTCCGCAAGTCCCTCGAACACGTCGACGGCCTTGCGGAGGGTCCCGTCCAGGACGATGACGCAGTCCGGATGATAGACCTGGGTCTTCGGCCGGATGGGCTTTTCGTCGAGCCGGACGAAGGAGCTCACCGGGGCTCCCTGACGTTCGAATCCAAAAAAGGGTATCGAGTTCCCGTACCCTCCCTGAAGCACCTTGGCGGTCACGATGATCTCCGCGGCCTTGACGGTGCCCATTCCACCGCGTCCGTGAAGCCGTATCTCTTTCATCCGGGCTGTCCTCCTGATATCAGGAACCTCACATGATTTCTCGTATTGTACCACGATCCTCGATCCCCATCAACATTTAGTTTATTTTTTTACCATTTAACTTTCAATTTGAAATACCTGTTTGCCTTTTATATACTTTTCGTACCAACAGCTTCCCCGGGCCGGGAGATTGCGCTATCGGCCCGGCCCACGTACAATGCGGGAGGCATTCCCAAATCATGGAAGGCGGTAGCGAGATGAACGAAAGCCTCGTTCCGAAAAAAGGCCCCGGCGCGGATGCCGTGGACGACATCGACCGGAAGATCCTGGCGGTCCTGATCCAGGACAGCCGTATCACCTACTCCGAGTTGGCGGGAATCGTGGGCATATCCCGCATCAGCGTGAAGGAGCGGGTCCTGGCCATGCAGAAGCGGGAGATCATCGAGAAGTTCACGATCCAGATTCCCGCGAAATATCTGGGCAAGCCGCTCCCCGTCTTCTTCGAGATCCAGGTCTCCCCCGAAACGATCCACAAGGTCGCGGAAGCCCTTTCCGAACACCCGGACATCACCATCGTCTATCAGATGACCGGAATGAACTGCCTCCACGTCCACGCCTTCTTCGTTAACGTGGAGGACGTATCCGCCTTCATAAACGAGTTTCTGTCGAGCCTGCCGGGAATCCAGAGCGTCAACACCCAGTTCCTGCTGAAGCGGTACAAGGCCGACCGGAGCATGGTGGTCTAGCAGGTTGTTGAAATACTCGAAGCATTTCAACACCCTGCTAGCGGATTCCTGCGGCTTAAGCCAGGAGTCTCCCCCGGAGAATCGCGCACGCGGCCCCACCCACGATCATCCTTCCGCCCGGGGTCCGTTCCACCCGTACTTCGCCGCCCCGTCCCATCTCGACGCCCTGGCGAGCCTGGAGGTATCCGGCCGAAGGCCACCGGCCCTTCGCGAAGAGGAACGCGCCCAGCGCTCCGCAGGCGGTTCCCGTCACGGGATCCTCCTCGATGCCGAACTTCGGCGGCACGAAAAACCGCCCCCGGGTCGTTCGGGCATCCTCGAAGGCGAAGGGATAGATGCCGGTCAGGTCGGGATTTTCGGGCCATAGTTCCTGGATTCGATCCCGGTCCGCCCGGATCCGCCCGAGACACTCCACGGATCGAAGAGGGACAAAACAGGCCCATAAGCCGGAAAAGGCGCAGCCTGCGGGCAGGCTCGGATCCAGGAGGTCCGGATCCAACCCCAATATGCCGGCGGCGAGGTCCGCACGGGGGGCAGGTGCCGTCCGGGGCTCCGGTTGTTCCAGAAACGCCCGCACGGGTACACCCTTCCGGAAGGTCAGGCCTGTGTTCAGGATACCCGCACGGGTCGCGATCCTCAGAGGAACCGTTCCCTCGGATCCCCGGATACGCCCGGACCAAGCCAGGACGAAGAGACCCGCGATCGTCGCGTGGCCGCACAGATCCACCTCGCAGGAGGAGGTGAAATACCGGAACCGGTAATCCCACTCTCCTCCTCCCGCCAGGATGAAAACGGTCTCGGAGACGTCATTCAGTTCCCGGGCCGCGCTCTGCATGTACGCGTCCTTAAGCCCCGCCGCATCCGGCACGACACCCGCGGGATTCCCGGAAAACGGCCGGGACGTGAAGGCGCTCACCTTCCAGGCTTCGGGGTGTCTCGTCATTCGCTCCGCTCCCGGAGAAGGTTCGAGATCGTGGTCACCGCCCGCTCGCAGTCCCCGTCGTCCAGGTTCAGGTACGTGACCAACCGGATCCGATCCCCCACCCGGAAGGCCAGGATGCCCTCCCGGGCCATGCGGACCCGCAGGTCTTCCGCCGCCTCCTCCCCGGCCCGGATGCGCAGGTAGAGAATGTTCGTCTGAACCGCCGCCAAATCGATTTCCAGCTCCGGACAATCCGCCAGCCGTTCGGCCATGCGCCGGCAGCGAGCATGGTCCTCCCGAAGGCGTCCGAGATTATTCCGCAGGGCATACAGTCCCGCGGCGGCCATGAATCCCACCTGCCGCATGACCCCGCCCAAGAGCTGTTGCACACGCCGGGCTTCCTCGACGAATCCTTCCGATCCCGCGAGGATGCTCCCCATGGGGGCTCCCAGCCCCTTGGAAAGGCAGGCGGAGACGGATCCGCCCTGCGGAATCAGGCTCCCGGGTTCCTCGCCCGTGGCGGCCAGGGCGTTCCAGATCCGCGCCCCGTCGACGTGGACGGGTATCCCGAGCTCCCCGGAGAGCCGGAACATCCCCTCCAACGCCTCCCGGGGGTAGATCGTTCCGCCCCCGAAGTTGGAGGTGTTTTCCAGGACGATGCACGAAACCCGGGCCCCGTGGTCCCTCGCGGAGGCCACGGCTGTACGGACCCGCCCCGGATCCAGAATTCCCCGGTCCCCCCGCACGGTCAGAGCCTGGGTGCCGGATACCAGGGCCATGGAGCCTGCCTCGAACCTCAGGTTGTGGCCGTTTTCCTCGATGGCCACGAGGTCCCCGGGGCGGGATCTCACGTTCAACGCTATCTGGCCGGCCATGGTCCCGGAGGGCAGGAAGACCGCGGCCTCCAGTCCGAAGAAGGCCGCGCACTCCTCCTCGAGCTTCCGCACCGACGGATCCTCCCGGAACCCCGAGTTCCCTACCTCGGCGTCCCGGATCGCCCGCCGCATCCCCTCGTCGGGAAGGGAGAACGTATCCGATCGAAGGTCTATGATCCTGTTCACGATCGTTTCTCCCCCAGGGCGTCCAGGCATTCCCCGAGCTTGAGGAGCCCCCGGGAGATGCCGTCCGGACCGGAGCCCCCGGCCCCGACCCGGACATGGTCCGGATACCCGTACGCGGACCCGGACATGACGAAGGTGCGATATGGCTCCCGCAGGAGAATCCGGGAAAGCTCGTCCCCGTCAAGGGGAGGCTCGAGCCGGCAGAACCCGATCAAGCCCGCCCGGGGACGCTCCCAGGACAACTCCCGTCGGGACGCCACGAACTCGTCGATCCGGTCCAGATTCGCGCTCCCGGTCGCCCGGGCCCTCTCCACTGCCGTCCGGTACCGATCCTCGTCCAGGGCCAGGTCCGCCACGTATTCGCCCAGGACGTTCATGATTTCGCTCGTGTCCTCCCGGAGGACCATGGCGTCCAAGACCACGCTCGGATCCCTGCAGACTAACCATCCGGTCCGCAGCCCCTGGAGACCCAGGACCTTGGACACCGAACCGGTGGAAATGCCGCGATCGTAGATGTCCGCAGCCCGGGGCGTCGGAATCCCGTCCCATTCGAGCCCGGAGTAGACCTCGTCGCAAAGGAGATAGGCGCCGACCCGATCCGCGATCCGCGCCGCCCGTTCGAGTTCCGGGCGGGACAGGACCCGGCCGGTGGGGTTGTTGGGATTGCAGAGGAAGACGAGCCGCGTTCGATCCGTCACGAGGGATTCGAGCTCGTCCAGATCAAGCCGCCAGCCGTCCGCTTCCTTTCTCCGGATCCGGACGACCTCCGCTCCGATAGCCTCTCCCAGGACCAGGGGCTGGGGCCAGCCCGGAACGTCCACGACCATCCGATCCCCCGGTCGGACCAGCTGGGATATGGCCAGGAAGTTCGCCTCCGCGGTGCCCGCGGTCACGAGGACGTCCCCGGGGTCGGACCGGAACCCGCCCCTGGCGAGGATCTTTTCCCGAAGGGAGGGCAAGCCCTGGAAGGACTTGCCCGACCAATCCAGGGGCAGGTCGGGATCCAGATCCTTTAAAAAATCCCCGATTGTCGGGGCCGGAGCCATGGAGAATACGACGGATTCCCGGGGCTCCGCTTTATGGGCTTCCAGAAACGACTTGAACAGAGCATGCATCTCGACTCGCACGGCGATCCTCCCGCGCCGGATCCGACGCTGATGGACACCATAGGGGCATCCTCGGCAGTCGTCAAGTTCGATTTCTTTGATTCCGATCGCATGTTGCGGGCGGATGGCGGATCCATGTCCTTGAAAATCGGTTGACGCCCGGGAATCTGGGCCGCTACAATGCCACTCCGGTGCGAATTCCGCAATCCTGCCCGCCGTCAGCGCGGACGACAAGCCAGGAGCCGACGTGAGCGAGAAAGACCTTGGAGAGACCCCGGATCGCTTGATGCCCGATCTGCCGGCGATCGGACCGTTCACCCCTGCGGATCGCAGGCTCCTGAGTCGGTACGAGGGCGTAGCGGATGCCGTGGCGACCCTGTTCGGCCGCGGCTGTGAAATCGTGCTCCATTCCCTGGAGGATCTGTCCCATTCTGTCGTCAAGATCGTGAACGGGCATGTTACGGGCCGGAGCCTCGGTTCTCCGATCACGGACCTTGGTCTGAAGGTACTGCGCCGCTCCTTCGAGGGCACCGAGGACGTGATAGGAAGCTACTTCGCCTTCACGGATTCCGGCCGTCCGATCAAGTCCGTCACCCTGTTGATCCGGAACGATCGCGGGGTCCCTATCGGGATGCTGTGCATCAACTTCGACCTTTCGACGCCCCTGGCCTCCTTCATCAAGGAGTTTTCCCCGTTCCAGGAACTCCCGGCCTCCTCCGAGCATTTCCCCGCGGGAGTCGGAGACCTCGTCCAGCACGCCCTGTCCGAGGAGTCGGAGAACCTCGCCCGGGCGAACGGCGTCCCCATCCAGGAGAAAAACAGAAAAATCGTGGAAGGCCTCGAAAACCGGGGCTTGTTCGAGATCAAAGGCTCCGTGGAGCTGGTCAGCAAGGGGCTCGGGATTACCAAGTATACTATTTACAAATACTTGCGGGAATTCCGGAAATCACGGGATCCGGCGGGCTGATCCGCGCCGTTCGGATCCGGGTCGAGCCGATTTCTGATTAGATAAAATTATTGGCATTCATCAACTTTTTTGTTGACAACCGTCCAGTTCCGTCCCAGTATACACCAAGAGCCTCCCGGGAGGGTCCGGAGCCTTCAGTTCCGGAACCGGCGAGGTCTCTATCGACGATCTGGAGGCGAACCGTGGCACGTACTGGAAACTACATCGACGAACACATCGAGGAGATCCGCAGGGAATTCAAACTGCTGGATTACTGGGTCTACCTGAATTCCGGAGACCAGATGATCCCCGGCAACTACTGGCTCAAGGCTGCACGGGAATTCTACGACTTCGTGGAGTTCGGACGGATGGAGGACATCCCCGTCGCGGACATCGCGACCCACCCGTTCCTGACGACAGCCTGGAACGACTGCATCGAACTGGGTGCCCGATTCATCAACGCGGACCCGGAAGAGGTCACCAACACCTATCGCCCCGCGATCACCGCGAACCTCCTTTTGTACAACTGCTTCGACTGGAAAGCCGGGGACAATGTGGTGATCACGGACCTCAATTACCCTTCCATCGTCTATATCCTGATGGATATCCGGAAACGATACGGAGTCGAACTCCGGGTCGTGAAGAATGTCGGGGGAGAAATCCTCCTGGAAGACATGGAAAAGGCGATCGACGGCCGCACCCGTATGGTCTGCGTGGACAGGACCGCGGCCTTCGGGGGATTCACCTACGACATGAAGGCGCTCTGCAAGATCGCCCACGCGAAGGGCGCCCTAGTCTTCGACGACGCCATCCAGGCCTTGGGGGCGATCAAGATAGACGTCAAGGACGACGATGTGGACATCCTGGTGTCCGGAGCCTACAAGTGGCAGTGCGGCCCGGAGGGAGCCGGCCTGCTCTATGTGAAAAAGGATCTCATCCGGAAGCTGGACCCGCGATATCGAGACTATCTATGGGCCGACATACCCACGGGCATTCCCTTCGCCCTGAAGGATCATGACAACATGCGCCACTGGGATTTCCCTCCCGTGGAGACCGCCAACAAATTTTCCCAGGATGTCACCATAGGTCCCGCTCTGTTCGGCTGGAAGGAGACCCTGCGGTTCTACGAGAAGATCGGAATGGAGAACGCGGAGGATAGGATCAAGCGCCTGGGGACCTACCTGATCGAGCGGCTGGAGGACATCGGCTGTGTAGTGAAGACGCCGAAGGATGTCCGGAAGCGCCACGGCATGATCGTTTACACAACGGGATCCTACGAAACCGACCTGAAAAGCTTCCAGCGTTTCGCCGCTCCCGGGCGGTGCATGAAGCCCGTCAAGGTTTCCATGCGGGCCCTGGGTGGGGTGGGCAACATCCGTGCCTGCACCCATTTCTACAACACAGAGGAAGACGTGGATTACCTCATCCGCGTCCAGTCCGGGGTCATGAAATCCTAGGAAGCACGACGGACCGGGGGCGGGAGCGGCGGGGCCGCGATCCTGCCCCGGGCCCCGAATAATTACAAAAAGTATCGAATTACCAGCAAGTACTAAACGTATAGTAACTTTGATAAGATTTTTATTGACATTATGTCAATGGGATCTATACTAATCGAGATTCGGGGGATTCCGCGTCCCCGGAAAGAGGCTGCCATGCGGACTAAGATTGATACATCGGATGCTCCCGCCGCCATCGGCCCGTATTCCCAGGCGATCCGGTACGGCGACCTGTTGTTTGTCTCCGGCCAGCTCCCCATCGATCCCGCCACGGGCGCCATGGAGGCCCCGGACATCGCGATCCAGACGAGAAGGGTTCTTTCCAACCTGACGGCCGTCGTCCGCGCCGCCGGCATGAACCCGGAGAACATACTGCGCTGTACCTGCTTCCTGGCGGACATGGCCGAATTTCCCAAGTTCAACGAAATCTATGCGGAGTTCTTCGGCAAGGATGCCCCTTCCCGGGAAACCGTCCAGGTGGCCCGGCTGCCCAAGGACAGCCGGGTGGAAATTTCCGCGGTCTGCGGAGCGTAAGCATGGTACGAGGCGGATTCGTCACGTACGGCAAGGTCGCCGGGATCCTGATGCTCGACTCCCGGATCCCTCGCATACCCGGGGATCCGGGGCATGCCCAGACCTTCTCGTTCCCGGTCGCCTACCGGGCGGTCGAGGGACTCCCGTTCTCCGACCTCGTGGAAGGCAGGATGGAAAACGCGGACAAGGCCTCCGATGCCGCGGCCGGCCTGGAGGCGGAAGGCGTTTCCTTCGTGGCCGCGGATTGCGGCCTCTTCTCCATCCTTCAGGAGAAGATCGCAGCCCGGCTCTCGATCCCCTTCCTCGGTTCCGCGCTTGCACTGATTCCCCTTCTGGAGTCCTTCCTTCCGCCTAACCGGTGCGTGGGGGTCCTCACCGGACACACGGCTCTCCTTCGGGAACACCACATCCGCGCCGCCGGGGCCGCGCCCGACAGGATCGTCGTGGCCGGGATGGAGAATTCCTCGGAGTTTCGAAAGGTCGTAATCGACCGCGGGAACGAACTGGATCCGGAAGCGATGAGAGAGGGCGTGCTGGAGGCGTCGCGGGAATTGACGAGGAAGGCATCCCTGAAGGGCCTGGGGCTGGGCGCCGTAGTCCTTGAATGCACGAACCTCGTGAGCTTCCGCGACACGGTGCAGGACGAGGCGGGTTCCCCCGTCTACGACCTCGTCAGCCTGGTGGAAATGTACGCGTCCGGATACGCGCGGAGGGAATTCGCCGAGACCCATCGGTCCTTCCCGCGCAAGTAGGGTGGCCTACCTGGGATTAGTCCCGGGAAGAGATAGAGCGGACGTTCATTAAGGAGGCTTTCGGTATGGCGGAACAAACGAATCGCGAAACTTTCGCGAGCAAATTCGGGATGCTCATGACCCTGGTCGGCGTTTCCGTCGGGCTGGGGAACGTCTGGCGCTTCCCGTACATGGCCGGGAAATTCGGCGGGGCCGCGTTCGTAGTGGTCTACGTGCTGCTCCTGTTCGTCGTGGGCATTCCCGGGCTGATCGCCGAGTACAACCTCGGACGATTCACGAATCGCGGGACTCTCGGCGCCTTCCAGAAGGCCGGATTCCCGGGCGGCAAGGTCGTCGGAACCTGGTTCTGGATCGTCACGACCTTCGCCGTGGGATACTACTGCAACGTGATCGGCTGGGTCCTGTTCTACGCGGTCCGGGAGGTCGGGGTGGCCCTCGGAATGGCCGTGAACGCCGCGGCTATACTCCCGCCGGACACGGGCTTCAACGCGACCAGCTTCTTCCTCCAGCTCTTCTTCACCGGCATCGTCATCCTCTCCTGCGCCCTGGTTCTGGCGAAGGGACTAAAAGAAGGCGTCGAGAAGGCCAGCAAGTACATAATGCCCGCCTTCTTCGCGTTGTTCCTCATCCTCATCGTCCGGGCCGTGACGCTTCCCGGCGCCGGCGCCGGCATCCGGTGGTACATCGGCGACTTCCGCTGGAAGGAACTCACCGGCGGATCCATGGCCGCGGCCATGGGACAGGTCATCTTCTCGCTGTCCCTGGGCGGAACCTTCATGGTCGTGTACGGATCGTACCTGAAGAAGGAAACGAACCTGGTGCAGACCGGCATCATGAACGGCATCGGGGATACGATCGCCGCCCTCATGGCGGGCTTCGCGATCTTCCCGGCCGTGTTCGCGTTCAACGTCGAGCCGTCCTCGGGTCCCGGGCTCATCTTCTTCACCCTCCCGAAGGTGTTCGATTCCATGCCCGCGGGCTGGCTCTTCGCGATCTTGTTCTACATAGCGCTGTTCGGGGCAGCCTATCTCTCCGCCATCGCGGCCTTCGAGGTCATGATCGCCGGCATCGTGGACAACACCAAGCTCAACCGCAAGCAGGCTACCTGGCTCATGGCCGGTCTCGGATTCCTGTTCGCCGTTCCCCCGATGATCAACTTCCAGATCTTCGGGCCCTGGGACCTCTTCTGGGGCTCCGGCATGCAGACCCTCGGGTGCGTCCTGGCCGTCATCGCCTCCGTCTGGGTGATCAAGAGAAGCGAAGGTCTCAAGGCCTTGGCCGAGGGCAGCGGCAAACAGTTCCCGATATGGCTCTACTGGTGGATGCGGATCGCCGTCCCCCTCGCGGTCGGCTTCGTCGGCGTGAACTGGCTGCTTTCCGAGGTCTTCAAGATCAACATCTTCGGCGGCTGAGCCTGCTCAGCCCGGTACCGCAAGCCCCCCGCCGAGGCGGGGGGCTTTTCATTTCCGCCTTCCGGAGACCGGATCTCCGGAAGGCGGTCTTCCCCGGTCCCGCTTAAGCGGCCTGCCCCGTCGATCTTCCAGCCGATCGAATCTGGGAGATCACGACACCGGCCAGCACGATTCCCATTCCCAGGACCTTGACGGTTCCGAACCTCTCCCCCAGCACCAGGGCGGAGAACACGGCGGCGACCACCGGCACCGCGTTCGAGAAGGCGCTGGCCCGGGCCGGACCCAGCACACGGATCGCGTGGTTATACAGCACGTAGGATACCGTGGACGGCAGGACCGCGAGGGCCCCGAGGCTCCACAGGAGTTCCGGTGCCGGCCGGATCCGGGGAAGGCTCCGGGCCTCGAAGATCAGGAAGAGAGGGAAGAACAGCAGGGCCCCGAAGAAATTCTGGTACTTCACGATGGTGAATCCTGAAAGTCGGGACGGCATCCGGCGCACCACCACCGCGCCGACCGCGGAGGCTAGGACGGCCACGAAGAGAAGCAAAACCCCTGCCACAGTAGCCGTCGCGTCCTCAAGCCCGTCCTTTATCATCAAAAAAATGCCGGACAAGGAGAGCATCATTCCCAGGATTGCGGCAATCCCGATGCGATCCTTCAGGAACAGGCGCGAAACGAGGGGCGTGGCGACGGGAATCAATGCGATAATCGTCGCGGCGACCGCCGGTGAGACGGACAGCAATCCCAGGTTCTCCCCGATAAAATACAGGAACGGCAGAAAAAGGGAAAGGATTCCGAGTCGTACGATATCCTTCCGGTCCGGACGTCTCTCGTCGGGGATGCCACGGCGACCCAAGCCTGTCAACCGCTCCATGAGTACCAGTAGGAGGGAAGACAGGGTCAATCGGACCAGAATCACCGTGAAGGGACCGCAATAGCGGTAGGAAATCTTGGTCCATAGGAAGGAAAGGCCATAGAACAACATGGCCACACAATTTCCCGCCACCGCCGCGGCCGCTCTCTTGTCGGACTTCAATGCAGCTTTCCTCCCGATGCAACTATCATATTGGAGAGCCAGGATGCCGTAAAACGGTCATCATGTACATAGGGATGATGGAAAACGTACATCTTGAATCGAGGAGGGGACAACGCGGCGAGGTTCAGACAGGCTGCACCTACGGCGGTTCGACGGTTGTAGCAAAGTTATAACCCGGGGCGAGCATGAGGTCCTCGACCAGCCGGGAGAGGTCCGCGGGCTCGAACCGGGCCTCCAGGTAGCGGTGGTTTCCGGACGGGACGGCCGTCCAATGCCCGCAGCCTTCCTTGTCCACCTCGAGCCGGCCCGGCGCGGATAGGCGGAAGTACCGGGTTCCCGTCACGGCGGCCAGGACCGCGGCCGCCCGGCCTCGGCCCGCCAGGAGCCGCCGGAGGAGGCTTACCTATATACGGGTGAGGCATGACGTATCGATCTTGACGAAAAATGGCCACCAATGGGCTAGCAATTTACATTAAATATTTATTATCAGATTATTACTATATATAATGTGAAGCTGAATTCTTATATATTCGGATGAAGATCCGGACCGTTCCTCGTCAAGGAGGCCTGCCCGTGTCCGATCGCCCGCTAGCCCGCATCCTTCTCGTCGAGGACGACCCCTACATCGCCCTCGCCGAAACCGAGGCCCTCCGCGCCGCGGGCTACGAGGCGGAAGCCGCGTCCGACGGAGAGTCCGCGGTGGGTGCGGCCCTGGCCGAACCGGGACCGGACCTGATACTCCTGGACGTGGACCTGGGCCCGGGGATCGACGGTCCCGAGACTGCCCGCCGCATCCTGGCCTCCCGGCGCCTCCCGGTGGTCTTCCTCTCATCCCATACGGAGCGGGAGACCCTGGAAGCCGTCCGGGATATCCCCCGGTACGGCTACGTGCCGAAGGATGCGGGGACGGAGGTCCTGTCCTCCACCGTCGGGATGGCCCTCGAGCTTTTCCGCGTCCAGGAGCAAGCCCGCAGGAGCCGGGACCGCCTGGCCCTTACCCTGAACTCCATCGGGGAAGCGGTGATCGCGACGGACGAGGCGGGCAGGGTGGATCTGATGAATCCCGCCGCGGAATCCCTTACCGGCTGGACGGCCGGGAAGGCCCGGGGCCTGCCCCTCCGGAAAATCTTCGTGATCCTGGACCCCGCGGCCCGGATGCCCTTGGAAGATCCCGCGGAACAGGGCCTTCGGGGAGGACGGTTTCCGGGTCCCGGAAGGCACGCAGTGCTGGTCTCTCGATGGGGCCGGGAATACCATGTCTCCATGAACGCCGCCCCCATCCGGGACGAACAGGGGACCGTCTCGGGGGTCATCGTGACCTTCGCGGACCTGAGCGCGTCCTACGCCGCCCAGGAAGCCCTGCGGCGGAGCGAGGCGGATTTCCGGTCCGCGATGGACGCCGCCCCGGACGTGATCACCATCGTGGACTCCGAGTACAGGATCACCTACCTGAACCGGACGGAAGCCGGACTTTCCAAGGCGGATTTCTACGGGAAGATCCTGCCGGACCTCCTGCCCGAGGAGTTCCGGGACCGGGTCCGTAGGGCCCTGGACCAGGCGCGGGACCTGGGGACGCCCCAGACCTACACGACCGCCTTCCCGACCCGGGGGGAGACCCTCTGGTACGAGAACCGAGCCTCCGCCCGGGAGGGCAGCGGAGATATCGTGATCTTCTCGACGGACGTCACGGACCGCAAGCGGGCCGAGGCCGCACTGGCCCACAGCGATCACCTGCGACGGGAGATCCTGGACAACGTGACGGACGCCTTCTTCGCCCTGGACGCGGATCTCCGGGTCACCTACCTGAACCCCGCCGCCGCCGCGGCCCTGGGCAGATCCCCCGAAGAGGTACTGGGGCGCCCCCTCCTCGACTGCTTCCCCGAAGCCCGGGGCTCGATCTTCGAGACCAACTACCGCCGGTGCCTGGAAACCCGGGAACCCCTTTCCTTCGAGGCGAAGTTCGACGTGGAGCCCCTGGACAACTGGTACGACGTGCGGGTCTATCCCAACGAGAGCGGAATCTCGGTGTTCTTCCACGTGACCACGGAGAGGAAGAGGACCGAGGAGGAGCTGGCCGCCAGCCGGAGCCTCCTGGAAAGCGCCCTTTCGGGCATGACCGAAGCCCTGTACTCCGTGGACGCCCGGACTTTCGAGCTGATCCTGGTCAACGACGCCATCCGTGCCATCTTCGGCCGGCCCAAGGAGGATTTCTACGCGGACCCGGGCCTCTATGCCCGGATGGTCCACCCCGAGGACCGCCCGATCGTGGAACGGAGCGCCCGGGAGATCTTCGAGAAGGAAACGGGAGAGTGGGTCTACCGGATCGTCCGGCCCGACGGGTCCGTCCGACTCGTTTCGGACAAGGCCCGGCTGATCAAGGACGCGGCGGGCAGGCCCCTCCGGATCGACTGCGTGTTCCGGGACCTGACGGAGGGACGGGAATTCCCGGACCTGTCCGCCTGGGGCGGGGCCGAGGATTCCCGGGCCGGTTCGACGGTACGCGAGACTTCCGGGGAGAAGGAGCGCCCGGAGGTCTCCCAGTTCCTGTCCCTCCGGCTCCGGGCGGAGGCCCTCCTGTCCGAGGGGAAAGAAGGCGCCGAGCCTTCCGCGGACGAGGATATCCGGAAGCTCGTGCACGACCTCCGGGTCTACCAGATCGAGCTGGAACTGCAGAACCAGGAACTCCGGTCCGCCTCCGCCCGGCTGGAAACGACCCGGGACGAGTACGCCCGGCTCTACGACGAAGCCCCCGTTGGATACCTCACCCTGGACGAGTCCGGGATCCTGCTCCGGGCCAACCGGACCTTTCTGGGGATGTTGGGAAAATCTCCGGACCTGCGGCCCGGAACGATGTTCCCGGATCTTCTGGAACCCGGGGACGCCGCGGTCTTCCGGGGCCGGTTCCGGGCGATCGCCCGTCAGCCGGAAGGGAAGACCCTGGATGTCCGGCTCCGGAGCGACCGGGGTTCCCGGGTCCTCCGACTGGCCATGCGCAGGGGGGACGAGAAGAACCGCCTCCTTGTGACGGCGGACGACATCACCGAGCAGGTGCGAGCCTTCTCCTCCCTCAAGGATGCCGAGAACCTGTGGATCTCCACCTTCGAGGCCATGAGCGACGCGGTCTGGATCCTGGACATGGACGGCCGGATCATCAAGTCGAACGCCGCATCCCTCCGGCTCCTGGGCCTGCCGCCGGACAAGCTCATGGGGTGCCGCTGCCACGAGATCATGCACGGGACCGAGCGGCGGCCCGCGACCTGCCCCGTGCTCCGCATGCGCAGCACCCTCCGGAGGGAGACCGAGGTCTTCCAGGTCCGGGGCCGGTGGCTGGAGGCCTCCGCGGAGCCCCTCCGGGACGGGGGCGGCAACGTGTCGGGCTGCGTCCACATCATCAAGGACATCACGGATTCCAAGGAGGCGGCGGACAGAATATCGGCCCTGCTGGAGGAGAAAAAACTGCTCCTCCGGGAAGTCCATCACCGGATCAAGAACAACATGGGCACCGTCGCTTCCCTCTTGTCGCTCCAATCCTCCCACCGGGACAACCCCGAAGTGGCCGCGGCCCTGTCCGAGGCGGGGGGCCGAATCCAGAGCATGATGCTCGTGTACGACCGCCTGTACCGGTCCGAGGATTTCCGCTCCGTCTCCGCACGGAGCTACCTGGACGAGGTGTTCCGGGAGATTTCCGCCCAGTTCGGCCCCCCCGCGGGGATCCGCATGGAAGGCTCCTTCGAGGAGATCCTCCTGGACTCGAGCATCCTGATCCCCGTCGGCATGGTCTTGAACGAGCTCGTCACCAACGCCTTCAAGTACGCCTTCCCGGAGGGCCGGTCCGGCAGGATCCGGGCCTCCCTGGCCGGGACCGGGGACGCGCACCTGGTCCTGACCGTGGAGGACGACGGCGCCGGGCTTCCGGAGGATTTCGAGATCGAATCGACCGGGGGATTCGGGTTCCTCCTGGTCCGGGCCCTTGCCCAGCAGGTCCGGGGAAGGATCGATGTATCCCGGGCGGGCGGAACTTCGTTCCGGTTCACTATACCCGAGGAAGGAATCGAGCCTCTCCGCTGACCAGGGGGACCTGGTTTTTGGCTCCCTGGCAATTTTGTGGTTGTCAAATTTCACAATTACGCTATTATGGATCCATGCCCATCACCCCGGAATCCGCCCGGCAGCCCACCGTGGAAGTCCGCTTCTCCTATACCGCCGAACTCGTCCTGGCCTCCATGCTCGTCACAGGAAGGCCCGCATCCGTGACGGGATTCGACGTGGAATGGCGGAAAGCCCAGGAATCCGTCCTGCCGGATTCGGCCCGGCGCTTCATCGACAAAACCCGGGGCTACTCCTGCCCCACCCTCTCGTTCATCGACTTCGTGGCCCGCACCCGGGAGTTCGACGATCCCGACCGCCTCTTCTCCGAGGTCCGGAAGCTTCCCCTCAAGCGCTTCCTGTCGATCCTTCTGAACGAGGACCTGCCGGAGCCCGCCCTGGACGAGTGCCTGGCGGATCCCCGCCGGGCCGCCTATCACGTCTCCAGGCTATCCTATTTCTCCCGAATGTCCGAAAACGACTTCTCGGCCCTCTTCGCCGATCCGGAAACCTTCCGGGAGGACCTCGTCGGCTTCGTCGCCGCCAACCGAACCGAGGCCTTCGAGACCCGCATCCGGGAACTGGCCCCGGTCTACGCGGGCCGGGTCGCGGCCCTGCAGTCCCGGCTGGCCGCCGAATCCCCCGTCCAGGTCATCACGGACCTGAAAAAGCATCCCCCCTATCGTGCGGATCATGACCGGTACATCTTCGTGCCCTCCCACTTCGAGGGGTACATGAACATATCCTGCGAGGACGAGCCCCAGTACCTCCTGCTGTTCAGCATCGTGCCCTCGCCCTCCCCGGCCGACGCGGCGGGAATCCGGATCGCCGAGCGGCTCCGGGCCGTGGCGGACCGGAGCCGTATCGACCTTCTGCGCCTTCTGGCCACGGCTCCCAGCTACGGGAAGGAGATCTCCTCCCGACTCGGTCTGACCACGGCGACGGTCTCCCGGCACCTGGACCAGCTCAAGAAGGCGGGGCTGGTGATCGAGGATCAGGCGGACTCCCAGAACGTCAAAATAGTCCGTCTGGACCGAGCCGGGGTGGAACAGCTCCTGGACGAAACCCGGCGTTTCCTCTTCGGCGAATCCCTTTAAGCTCCGCCTCCCCGCCCCCACCCTGAAATTACTTTTTTTGAAAGATTCTCCCCCTCCGCACTTGACAAGGGGATACTATTTTTGTATTGTAATTACGTAATCATGTAACTACACATTCAAGGAGGAATGTATGGATATTCTTAATTCGATCGATTCGGCCGCGTTCGTGAACCACCTTTCCGCTCCCGTCCCGGCCCTGTACCGGGATATGGACGATACTGTCCGGGCTTCGAGCCTGAACGTCACCCGGAAGGAGGCGAACGAGCGGGTTTCCCTGGGCTTCCCCCGGGAAACGTGGGTGCAGTCCTGGGCGGTAGCGCCGTTCTGAACGGAACGGAATCTTCGGCCCCGATGCGCGACACCCCGGATCCGGAACTCGAAAGCGGCGGCTGCCCTGCGGAGCCGCCGCTTCTCATGATATGACCTTCCCTCAATTCGTACATTGTCAGAACCTCCCGCCCGCAACCCCCAAGACCTTCGTTTGGCCTTGACAGCTCCTTACCGCCGTGCCTTACTTACATGGTGAAAGTAATCTCCGCATACCGTCTGGTTCATCCTGTACACGAACGACACGGATCCGCGGGCATTACGGCGGGACTCGAGAAAGCCGGCCGCTCCGAGGGAGTGACCGGCATGACCGCTTTCAGGAAGCGGCTCATTCAATCAGGAGGCGAAACATGAGTTCAAGGAAATGTTCCCGAATCGCGGCCCTGGCCCTGGCGATCCTGCTGATCCTTCCCCTGGCGGTTTCCGCCCAGGGAAAGGAGATCGTCCTCAAATGGCCGTCCATCTGGGTGGGCAAGGATTCCAAGGCCCCCGCGATCGCCCAGATCGTGGAAAGCTTCAACAAGGCCAACGCGGGCAAGATCCGGGTGGAGGTCGAGCCCCAGCCGGACTACAACGCCTACGAGCAGAAGGTCCGGACCTCCCTGGCGGCCCGGCAGGTTCCCGGTGACATCTTCACCTTCAACCTGAACGCCACGACCCGGGAGTTCTACGATTCCCCCCTGCTCATGGACTTCTCCAAGCACCTCACCGGTGAATGGAAGGCTTCCTTCGACGCGGGCGCCATCGCCCAGTCCACGGTGAACAGGAAGCTCAAGTCCCTGCCCTACGAGACCGCCATCCTCCCGATCTGGTATAACACGGACCTTCTCAAGAAGGCCGGGGTCACCAGCATCCCGGGGACCCTGCCCGAGTTCTGGGCCGCCATGGACAAGCTCAAGGCTTCCGGTGTCACCCCCATGAGCCAGATGAGCGGCGACATCAACGCCTGGACCTCCATGCTCTGGTTCTCCCACCTCGTCGTGTCCCAGGGGGGCCCCAACGTCTGGGACAAGCCCTTCACGGACAAGGTCTTCGTGGAATCCGCCAAGATCCTCAAGCGCATGTTCGTCGAGTACTCGACCCCGGACGCCGTGGGCGCCGGCGCTGGCGTCTCGGGCGGCCATTTCCTGGCCGGCCGCACCGCGGTCTTCTCCAACGGCCCC
>JBGSPT010000379.1:0-6462 GCA_041738475.1 Treponematales bacterium | reverse complement strand
CCACGGGCAGGATGCGGTCCGCGGCGTCCGAAAGTCCGGGCAGGGCGGCCATCCTCTGCCGGGCCGTCTCGGCGAACTCCAGCTTGATGTCCCAGAGGGCCACCTGGGCGCCCGCCCGGAGGAAGGCCTCGGACATGGCGCTGGCGATCACGCCGCCGCCCCCGGTGATGGCCACGGTCTTGCCGTTCAGGGAAAACATCTCGTCCAGGTAGGTCATCGCTCTCTCCTTGTGTCGTATCGGTGTCCAGGCCGGGGGTGTCCAATACGTCGGTTACGTATTGGACAGCCTGCTCAGGCGCTTTTCACGAAGTGCTTCTTGAACCGGACGTACCGGGGCAGGCCGCCCTCGACGGGGACCGGAACTTCCCCCCGGATCAGGGGCCGGGCGTAGCGCAGGAAGGCGTCGGTCACGGAGAACCCGTCGGCCCCGATCCACTCCTTGGGGAAGTACTTCTCCCCGTTGGCCACCTGGGACAGGTCCGCAAGGCCGGTGCTCCAGCGGTAGGGGTCGTCGGAATCCCGGACCAGGGTGACCATCTTCCCGCTCTCACCGGAGACCGCGAGGCGGACCGCCCGGCGCCCCGTCTCGTAGGCCTCCTGGGAGTCCGTGAGGCTGGCGAAGTGGGCGCCCGCGCGCTGGATGGTGGAGGGGATAGCGAAGCGGGCCTTCACCTTAACCTCGGATTCCACCAGGGCCTTGATGAAGTTGGCCGCCCCTCCCAGCTGGACATGGCCGAAGGAGTCCTTGGCGAACTGCCCCTTCTGCTCGGAGATGTAGGTGCCGTCGGGGTTCTTGGTCCCCTCGGACACGACGATGACGCAGCGCTTGATGGTCTTGAGGTAGTGGTTCACCCGGTCCTTGAATGCCTCGGGGTCGAAGGGGACTTCCGGAAGGAGGATGATGTGGGGGGCGTCCTCCTCGCTCCGCTTGGCCAGGGCCGTACCCGCGGCTATCCAGCCGGCGTTCCGGCCCATGGCCTCGATCACGTTGACCGTGTCCGCCGTATAGAGGGCTTCGGTATCCCGCCCCGCCTCCATGACCATGGTAGCCAGATATTTGATCACGCTTCCATATCCGGGGCAGTGGTCCGTGAAGGCCAGGTCGTTGTCGATGGTCTTGGGCACTCCCATGGCGCGGAACTCGTAGCCCTCCCGAGAAGCCAGGCGGTTCACCTTGTCCGCGGTGTCCATGGAGTCGTTGCCGCCTATATAGAAGAAATAGCGGACGCCGAACTTCTTGAAGACCGCCAGGATCTTCCCGTAGTCCTCCTCTGTCTTCACCTTGTACCGGCAGGAGCCCAAGGCCGCGGAGGGCGTGGTCTTCAGTCCCTCGATGTCCGCGGGATCCTCCTTCCCCAGGTCGAAGAGAGCCTCGGAAAGGATGCCCAGGATGCCGTTGTGGGCGGCGTACACCCCCGTGATGTCCGGGCTCTTCAGGGCCTCCTGGATCACCCCGCAGGCGCTGGCGTTTATGACCGCCGTGGGCCCCCCGCTCTGTGCTACGACGCAGTTCCCTTTCATGGACGGATCCCTCCTGGTGCTGATTCGGAGCCCCGGCGCGCGCGCCGGGCCCGGCTTGTACCTATCCTGTCAATCGCCTAATCCGGCGCCTGAGCCGGTCTCCGCGCCGCCCGCCTCCGCGGCCTCGGCGCGGTTTCCGGCGACTACTACCTCAAGACCGAAGACGTTGAATTCCTTGGCGTGCTTGAATCCCGGGTCCGTCACGAGGATGTCCGCGTCCCCGGTCCGGGCGAAGACCGAGAAGGCCTGTCGTCCGTATTTGCCGGAATCCGCCAGGATGATACGGCGTCCCGAGGACTCCAGGACCTTCTGCTTGAGCTGGGACTCGATGAGGTTTTGGGACGAGAAGACCCCGCGGTTCGAGAATCCCGTGGCGCCCAGGAAACAGGTTTCGATTTGGAGGGTCCGGAGGGCCTCGATGGCCATGGGGCCGACGAAGGATCCCGCCTCCCTGCGATAGGTCCCTCCCAGGCTGATCAGGGAGATGCCCGGGCAGGCACCCAGGGCGGCCATGACGTCGATGGAATTGGTCACCACCCGGAGGTTCATCTCCGTGAGCTCCTTGGCCAGGAGGAGGCAGGTGCTTCCGGCGTCCAGGTAGATCGTCTCTCCGTCCCGGACCAGCTCCCGGGCCTTCCGGGCGATGGCTTCCTTCACGTCCATGCGCTCCTTGAGCCGCACGTCCATGGTCTTCAGGATCCGGATGTCCTCGGCGATCTGGGCGCCTCCCCGGGTTCGGATCAGGCAGCCCATCTCCTCCAGCTGGGCCAAGTCCTTCCGGATGGTCACCTCCGAAACGGCCAGGCGCTGGGAGAAATCCCCCACCGAGACGTTCCGCAGGAGGCTGAGGATCTTGAGGATCTCCGCGTGCCGAGGCAGGTGGGTCATCTTTCGTTACCTTTCGAACCGCAGAGTATAATGAAAGCCCCGGGCTGTCAACCGCCGAACCTTCCCTTGACGGCGGATTGGGTTTATGGTATTTGATTTCGTATCGGATGATATTTCGAAAGGAAAGGTAAGCCGCATGAGCACCACCGCCACCGATCCCTCCCAGATCCTCCGGGATCTGAAGCCCGAACGCGAGTTCTTTATCGGCATCGACTCGGACGGCTGTGTCTTCGACTCCATGGAGATCAAGCACAAGGAGTGTTTCTGTCCGAATTTCGTGAACCATTACGGGCTTCAGGCGGTGTCCAAGTACGCCCGGGAGGCCTGGGAGTTCGTGAACCTGTATTCCAAGACCCGGGGCTGTAACCGCTTCCACGCGGTGCTGTGGGCCCTGGACTTCCTCCGGGACCGGGACGAGACCAAGGCCCGGGGCGTGAAGGTGCCCGAGCTGGCGGGCCTCAGGGACTGGGTCAAACGGGAGACCAAGCTGGGAAATCCCACTCTGAAGGCGGAGCTCGACCGGGCCGGGGATCCCGACCTCCGGAGGGCATACGCATGGTCCGTGGAGGTGAACGAGACGGTGGCCAAGATCGTCCGGGACGTGCCTCCCTTCCCCCTGGTGCGGGAATGCCTATCCGCCATGGAGGAGAAGGCGGACGTGATCGTGGTATCCCAGACCCCCCAGGAAGCCCTCCAGAGGGAGTGGGAGGAGCACGGCATCGACGGCCATCTCCGGGCCATCGCGGGCCAGGAGATGGGCACCAAGACCGAGCACATCGCCTACGCCTCCAAGGACAAGTACGCCCCCGGGCACGTACTGATGATCGGGGACGCCCCGGGGGACCTGGAGGCGGCCAAGAAAAACGGAGCCCTCTTCTTCCCGGTGAACCCCGGGCACGAGGAGGCTTCCTGGAAGCTCTTCCACGAGGAAGCCCTGGGGCGCTTCTTTGCGGGGACCTACGGCGGGGACTACGAGCGTTCGCTCATCGCGGAGTTCGACCGCTACCTCCCCGAACTTCCGCCCTGGAAGGGACGATAGATGCTGTACTACGCCAAGGGATCTCCGGACACGGTTTTTTCTGACTCCGAGCTCGAGGCGGCCTTCCAGGAGGGGCTCGACAAGGTCGAGGCCGCCCGCGGACGGCCCCGGCGGGTCCTGGCCCTGCCCCCGGACATCACCCGGGTCCACAGCCGGGCGGGTTTGCTGACCCGCTTTACCTACGACCGCTACGGACCCGCCCTGACGGACATCCTGCCGGCCCTGGGCACCCACAAGCCCATGACGAGCGAAGAGATAGCGGAGATGTTCCCGGGGGTGCCGGAAAGCCTATTCCGGGTGCACCGGTGGCGCACCGACGTGGCCGCCCTGGGGGAGGTGCCCGCCTCCTTCATCGAGGAGGTGTCCGAGGGCAAGCTTTCCTTCCCCTGGCCCGCCCAGGCCAACCGCATGGTCGTGGAGGGGGGGCATGACCTCATCCTGTCCCCGGGACAGGTGGTTCCCCACGAGGTCATCGGCATGGCCAACTACAACAAGAACGTCTTCGTGGGTACCGGCGGGGCCGAGGGGATCAACAAGAGCCACTACCTGGGCGCGGTCTACGGGATGGAGCGCATCATGGGCCGGGCGATCAACCCGGTCCGGCAGGTCCTCAACTACGCCCACGACCACTTCGCCCGGCACCTGCCCCTGGTCTTCGCCCACACCGTGGTGGGCCGCCGGCCGGACGGATCCCTGGCCGTCCAGGGCCTCTTCATCGGGGACGACCTGGAGTGCTTCCTGAAAGCCGCGGAGCTTTCCCTGAAGGTGAACTTCACCATGCTGGACAAGCCCCTGGCCAAGGCGGTGGTGTACCTGGATCCCAAGGAATTCCGGAGCACCTGGCTGGGCAACAAGAGCGTGTACAGGACCCGGATGGCCCTGGCGGACGGCGGCGAGCTGGTCGTCCTGGCCCCGGGGGTCAAGGAGTTCGGGGAGGATCCGGAGATCGACCGGCTGATCCGCAAGTACGGGTACTCCGGCACCGACCGGGTCGTGGGCCTGGTGGAAAAGGAGGCGGACCTCAGGGCCAGCCTCTCCGCGGCGGCCCACCTCATCCACGGCTCCTCGGAGGGCCGCTTCTCCATCACCTACGCCCCCGGGCACCTTTCCCGGGAGGAGGTGGAGGGGGTCGGCTTCCGCTGGGCGGACCTCGGGGAAACCCTCCGGCGCTACGATCCGGCCCGCCTCAAGGAAGGGTACAACACCCTCCCGGACGGGGAGGAGATCTTCTACATCAGCAATCCGGCCGTGGGACTCTGGGCCTATCGCGGCCGCTTCGCCTCGTGACACCTCGTACCAATATTGAAGGAGACTGAATACCATGGAAGCCAAGGCGGATATCGGGCTCATCGGGCTCGCGGTGATGGGCCAGAACCTGGTCCTCAACATGAACGACCACGGATACCAGGCGGCGGTGTACAACCGTACGGTGTCCAAGGTGGACGAGTTCCTGGCGGACGCCGCCAAGGGGCGGTCCACCATCTACGGAGCCCGTTCGGTGGAAGAGTTCTGCGCCCTCTTGAAGCGGCCCCGGAAGATCATGCTGATGGTCAAGGCCGGAGCGGCGGTGGACGAGTTCATCGAGACCCTCCTGCCGCACCTGTCCGCGGGGGACGTGATCATCGACGGCGGCAACTCCCACTTCCCGGACTCCACCCGGCGCACCCGCTACCTGGCCCAGAAGGGCATCCGCTTCATCGGCACCGGGGTTTCCGGCGGCGAGGAGGGCGCCCGGCACGGACCCTCCATCATGCCCGGTGGCAACCCCGAGGCCTGGCCCCTGGTCAAGGAAATCCTGCAGGCCATAGCTGCAAAGACCGCGGACGGCCAGCCCTGCTGCGACTGGGTCGGCCAGGAGGGGGCCGGGCACTTCGTGAAGATGGTCCACAACGGGATCGAGTACGGGGACATGCAGTTGATCTGCGAGGCCTACCACGTCATGAAGCAGGGCCTGGGCTTGGACGCCGCCCGGATGCACGAGGTCTTCGCGGAATGGAACAAAGGCGAGCTCGACTCGTACCTGATCGAGATCACCCGGGACATCCTGGCCTTCAAGGACGCGGACGGCTCCCCCCTGGTGGAGAAGATCCTGGACACCGCGGGGCAGAAGGGCACGGGCAAGTGGACCGGCATCAGCTCCCTGGAGCTGGGAGTCCCGGTCACCCTGATCGGGGAAGCCGTGTACGCCCGCTGCCTCTCGGCCATGAAGGACGAGCGGGTGGAGGCTGCCAAGGTCCTGGCCGGGCCGGGCTCCGGCAGGATCTCCGTCTCCGACGCCAAGGCCTTCCTGGAGGACCTCCGGCAGGCCCTCCTGGCCTCCAAGATCGTCAGCTACGCCCAGGGCTACATGCTCATGCGGGAGGCCGCCAAGGAGGAGGGCTGGAACCTCAACTACGGCGGCATCGCCCTGATGTGGCGGGGGGGCTGCATCATCCGCAGCGTCTTCCTCGGGAAGATCAAGGAAGCCTTCGACCGGGACCCGGAGCTCCGGAACCTCCTTCTGGACCCCTACTTCCGTTCCGTCCTGGAGCGCTGCCAGGGATCCTGGCGCCGGGTGGTGGCCAAGGCGGTGGAGGCGGGCATCCCCGTCCCGGCCCTGTCCACGGCCCTCTGCTTCTACGACGGCTACCGCTCCGAGCGCCTTCCGGCCAACCTTCTCCAGGCCCAGCGGGACTACTTCGGCGCCCACTCTTATGAACGTGTGGACCAGAGCCGAGGTAAGTTTTTCCACACCGACTGGACGGGCACGGGCGGCAAGGTGGCGGCGGGGACGTACGAAGTGTAGAACCGGGACCCTATGCCCGGGGACGAGTTTTCACGCCTGCGGGGAGAGCTCTACCTCTCCTACGCTCCCGGAAATCCCGAGGGATTTCGGGCCCTGACCGGAGCCCTGTCCGCGTCCCGCGACGAGCAGGACCCGGTTCTCGAAGGCATGGTTTTTCTCCGGGCGGCGGCCTTCCAGCCCGGTGCGACGGCGCCCGACGCGGCTCTGGAGAGGCTGGCCGACCTGGGCC
>JBGSPT010000327.1:0-2312 GCA_041738475.1 Treponematales bacterium | reverse complement strand
CGGAGCGGGCCGCCCGCATGCTCCACAATCCCCTGATCCAGGAAGCCCGGGTCCTCTGCGCCGAAGACTGGGCCGCAGGGCTCCGCCCCCCCGCCTCCTACCCCGGGGTCTCCGTCCACGACCGGTCCGACTGGGAGACCTTCGACCTGGGATCCCTAACGGACCGGGAACTCGAGTCCCTGTCCCGGGACCGCCTATTGGCCCTGACCCTCCCGGAGATGCGGGCCCTGCGGGACCACTTCTCGGACCCCCGCACGATCGAGGCCCGCAGGTCCGCGGGTCTGCCCGACGGCGCCACGGACGTGGAACTCGAGATGGTCGCCCAGACCTGGAGCGAGCACTGCAAGCACAAAATCTTCAACGCCGAGATCGCCTATTCCGAGACCGACGGAGCGGGGCGCGCCTCGGGTGAGCCCGAGACCATCCGCTCCCTCTTCAAGACCTATATCCGGGGCCTCACCGAGGAGCTTGCCCCCTCCAAGGACTTCCTCCGCTCGGTGTTCACGGACAACGCGGGGGTCGTCCAGTTCCGTCCCGGCTGGGCCCTCTGCGTAAAGGCGGAGACCCACAACAGCCCCTCCGCCCTGGATCCCTACGGCGGGGCGATTACGGGGATCGTGGGGGTCAACCGGGACATCCTGGGCACGGGCATGGGGGCCAAGCCGATCTTCAACACCGACGTGCTCTGCTTCGCCCCGCCGGACACCCCGGAATCCGAAGTCCCCGAAGGGCTCCTGCATCCCCGGGATGTCCTGGAGGGGGTGCATAAGGGCATCGTGGACGGGGGAAACCAGTCCGGAATTCCCACGGCGGCGGGGGCCTTCCTTTTCGACGAGAGCTTCCTGGGCAAGCCCCTGGTCTTCTGCGGCACCGGGGGCATCCTTCCGGAGACGGTGAACGGCAGGCCGGCCTGGGAGAAGATCGTGAGCCCCGGGGACCGGGCGGTCATGCTGGGGGGTCGGATCGGCAAGGACGGGATACACGGGGCAACCTTCTCAAGCCTGGCCCTGGACGAGGGCAGCCCGGCCTCGGCGGTCCAGATCGGGGATCCCATCATCCAGCGGCGCATGACGGACTTCCTCCTGGAAGCCCGGGACCGGGGCCTGTACGCGGGGATCACGGACAACGGGGCCGGGGGCCTGTCCTCCAGCCTGGGGGAGATGGCACAGTCTTCCGGCGGAATCCGGATCGACCTGGACGCCTGCCCCCTCAAATATCCGGGGCTGTCCCCCTGGGAGATCCTGGTGTCCGAAAGCCAGGAACGGATGAGCCTGGCGGTCCCGCCGGCCCGGATCGACGAGTTCCTGGCCCTGGCGGCCCGGCGGGGGGTCGAGGCGACGGTGGTGGGGGAGTTCACCGATTCGGGCTTCGTGGAAATCCGCTCCGGAGGAAAGACGGCCGGGCTCCTGGACCTGTTTTTCCTACACGACGGCCTGCCGGCCCTGCGTCTGGCCGCCCGGTGGTCCCCGTCGGTCCTCCGCTCCGACCCCCTGCCCGACCGCGGGGACTGGACGGAGACCCTGTACCGAATCCTGGAGGAGCCGAACGTCGCCTCCAAGGAGCCCTGGGTCCGGGAGTACGACCACGAAGTCCAGGGCCGCTCCATCGAGAAGCCCTTTACGGGAGTCCGTCGGGACGCCCCCTCGGACGGGGCTGTCATCAAGCCCCGGTACGACGACTGGGCCGGGATAACGGTCACCCATGGGATCTGCCCCCGCCTGTCCGATTACGACGCGGGCCTCATGGCCGCCTGCGCGGTGGACGAGGCCTACCGGGCCCACATCGCCCTGGGGGGGGACCCGGACCGGGCCGCCGCCCTGGACAATTTTTGCTGGCCCGACCCCGTGCCCTCCCCGGGGAATCCGGACGCCGAGCGCAAGCTGGCCCAGCTGGTCCGGGCCTGCCGGGGCCTGGCGGAAGCCTGCCGGGCCTACGGCCTGCCCCTGGTTTCGGGCAAGGATTCCATGAAGAACGACGCCGTCGTCAAGGACCGCCGAATCTCCGTCCGGCCGACCCTCCTGGTGACCCTGACGGGCTTCGTCCGGGACGTCCGCAAGACCTGCTCCTCGGATTTCCCGGGCCCGGGCCTCCTGGTCTACCTTCTCGGACGCACCGAGGGCGCCCTGGGGCTCTCGATCCTGGAGCGCGTGGAAGGCTCAAGGTTCGGGGATCCCCCGGGTATCGACCCCGACCGGGCGCTCCCCCTCTACCGGGCCCTGGCCCGGGGCATCTCCGGCCGTCTGGTGACGTCCTGCCACGACCTGTCCGACGGGGGCCTGGCCGCCGCGGCCGCCGAGTCCTGCCTGGGCGGC
>JBGSPT010000326.1:0-3196 GCA_041738475.1 Treponematales bacterium | reverse complement strand
GGGAGCGGGCGGCCTTCGCGTGCGCCGGCGCGGCCGGCTTGGTTCCCTTCGACGCCGGAAGAACCGCGGCGGCCCTGAGTCCGGACCGGGATCCGGAAACCCTGGTGGACGTCCTGGGCTACGCGGCGGGGTCGGGGCTTCGAGAACTCGCACCCGTGATACGAAGGCTTCTCTCCGAGCCCCTGCCTTGGGGTGTCCTCGAAGAAGCCCGGGCCACCCTGGAGGACCTGGAAGCACCCTCCCCAGAAGCCGGGGACGCAGGCTCACCGAGTCTGTCGGACGGAGCGGCTCCCCTGGCCCAGACCTTGTTCCACGGGGATCCATCCCGTCCGGGCCGGGGCTCCAGCGGGGGAGTCGGGACCCTGGTCCGGGAACTCGGGAGGGCCTTGACGGACCTTGGCCTGGGGGTTCTCTCCCTGGTAGGTTACGACAGCCGGGAGTGCGGATATCCCTACAGGGCGAACGAGAGCGCGGGTCTCCGCGGTCGAATACGTCGTGTCCCGGTCTATCTTCCACTGCCGGGGCCCGCGGCCTTTCCGGCCGCGAGTCCCCGGATCGTCCGGGCCGTAATTCGGGCGCTTCGATCCGAGCCGGACCGTCCCGGGATCCTCCACGTCCGCTTCCTGGACGACGCGTCCCGGGCATCCGCCCTGGCGGCGCGATTCCTGGACATTCCCCTCGCCGTCACCCTTACGCCGGATCCTCACCGTTCGGTCTGCGGGCCCGACGGCCGCATCCGCCGGCGCTCCGGCGAGGAGCTGAGGGACCTGGTCAACCGGATCTGGATCGGAGACGACCTTCTGTCCTGGTCCCGGGGGGTTCTGGCCATCGGGCGAAATACCCTATCCGAGACTCTGATGCACTATTTCCCCCAGCTTGAGGATACCCGGGGGAGGGTCTTCGCCGGCATCGACGAGGGTGTCCGAATCTCGGCCTCCCCGGCGGACCCGGATGTCCCGGCCCTGCTTTCGGACCCCCGCCGTGACCTGAGACTGGATCCGGAGGGTTTGGACCGTCCGGCCCTCATCTGCGTCGGCCGCCTGGGCGTCGTGAAGGGTCAGGCGAATCTGGTCCGAGCCTGGGCGTCCCGGGTGCTCTGGAGGCGGTACAGCCTGGTCCTGGTGGGCGGCGACCTGGAGAACCCCTCCCCGGAGGAGCGTCTCGTCCTGGACGAAATCCGCGCATCCGTACCTCGGGAGTGCCTTGGAAGGATCTGTCACCTTCCGGCCTTGTCCAACGAGACCGTGCGGTCCCTGCTCGGATGGTTTTCCGCGCGAACCCCCGAGGGTGGCTGCGATTTCTATGTGTGCCCCTCCTTGAAGGAGGAGTTCGGGCTCTCGATACTGGAAGCTATGGCGGAAGGCCTTCCCGTCTGCGCCCCCCTGGCCGGCGGGCCCTCGACGTATATTCATCACGGAATCAACGGATTCTTGATCGATACCCGGGACGCCGAAACCCTGGGCCGGGAGCTTCGGGCCGTGCTGGAGAACGGCGGACGGGACCCGGCCCGGACCGCGCGGATCAAGAGGGAAGCTCGGCGGACCGTGGAGGAACAATACTCCCTGGAGGTCATGGCCCGGGAGTATTCGGATTTCTATCGGCGCATGGAAGGTTCGGAGGTTTCAGAATGACGGACACGGATCTCAGGATATCGGTCAAGCGGCTTTTGGCTCGTCAGCTCTACGGCGTGCTCGCGACCCGGGAAGAGGGGGGAAAACCCCACCTGTCCATCGTGGCTTTCGTATCCGCGGACGATCTAGGCAGTCTGGTCTTCGCCACACCCCGGAGCACCCGCAAGTTCGAGTATCTTACCCGGCGGCCCGAAGTCGCCCTCTTTTCCGACGACCGACGGGAGCGCATCGACGACCTGATGCAGGTCACGGGAGTCGAGGCGTCCGGGAAAGCCCGGGAATTACCGGCCCGGGATCGGGAGGGGTACCGGGCCCTGTACCTCTCCAAGTACCCCGAGATGACGGAGTTCGTGAACGCTCCCGGCACCGCCTTGGTGCGGATCGAGGTGGAGCGCTACAACGTGGTGGATCACTTCCAACATGTGCTTGTCCTGGATGTCGGAACGTCCGACACGGCGCATTCGGAAGGGGAGGCGCCGTGAGCGACGGGAAGCCGGCCTCGAGAATCCTCATTCCGCCGGACCTGTTCCGGATCCATCTGACGGAGACGGGGCTCCTGCCGAGGTTCCATATGCTCCTCGCCCGGGCACGGGAGACCCGTCGAACCCTCGAAGGCTGCTGCGACACCGCCCTCGAGATCGAGGACCTGATCTGCGGCCCCCCTCCCCCCGAGCGGCTCCGGGAATCCCTTCGGAAGATTCTGGATCCTTTTGGCTCGGAAATCGTACTGCGGGCCCCGCCAGAGGATCCCGGGTCCGGATCGGCGGCGCTTTTCCCGGCTGGGTCGGCGGCCGAGGCCCTGGATTCCCTGCTCCGGGCCTGGTCCCGATCCTGGAGCCCCTGGGCGATCCGGGCGGGAAGGCTACCGGAAGCGCCGGGGACGGTCGAGACGGTCCCCTCGTCCGCCTTGTCCGGGCGGGATCGGTCGGTGTTAGGCCGGCGCGGAGCCCCGGAAGGGTCGGGCTCGGACCCGGAGGACCCGGGGAGGCTTCTGGACCGAACGGAGGGTTTACTATACGCCGGGGCCCCGACGGATCCCGCGATCCTGGAAGAAGCCCGGGAGAGCCTGGTCCTGGTCCGATACGCGGCGGGCCGCGCATACAACCAGGCTGTCCGGACGAAGGATCCCTTCGGGTTCCTGGCACGGATCGATTCCCCGGTTCCCGGAGATCCCGGACCCGAAGCTCTCCTAGGCCTGGTTCGCCGGAGCTTCGAGCTCGAGGAGCTCCTGGTTCGGGGGGAAGGCCGATCGACCCAAGGTGTCCGGGCCGAGGACTTTGCGTCCGCCGGCACGGGGACTGACGGTTCCGAGGCCGGACGGGCCTTTGGTCCTGGGTATCGCCCCGTCGAAGCGGCCCGGGTCCGTCAGTTGACGGGTACTCCGTCCTCCCCCGGCCGGGCGGCCGGAACCGCCGTCCGAAGGGGGTCCGGGTTTTCCGAGCCCGGCCGGTTCGGAAAGGCTTCCGGGAATGGGTCGACCGACGGGAGCCAGCCCCCCGTGCTTTTCTGCGATCGGCTGACCCGGGACCTGCTCACCGCCTTTCCGGACGCCGCGGCCGCGGCGG
>JBGSPT010000319.1:0-9337 GCA_041738475.1 Treponematales bacterium | reverse complement strand
AGCGCCGTGGCCATGGACAAGGAGGTCTCCAAGGCCCTGTGGTCCCGGGCCGGCCTCCCGGTCCCGCCCTTCCGGACCGTCTGTACCGCGGACCTCGAGCCCTCCCGGTTCGACGCCCTGCGCGCGGACCTGGAGAGCTCCTTCGGGTATCCGATGTTCGCCAAGCCCGCCTGCGCGGGATCCAGCGTGGGCACCGCCAAGATCGAGGACGCGTCGAAGCTCCAGCCGGCCCTCCGGACCGCCCTGGAATGGGGCTCCAAGGCTCTTGTGGAACCCTTCCTCCAGGCCCGGGAGCTGGAATGCTCGGTGGTGGGCAACGGTGAGCCGACCGCGTACCCTCCCGGGGAGATCGTTAGCTCCCACGAGTTCTACGACTACGAGGCCAAGTACGTGGATCCCGACGGCGCGCGCCTGATCATCCCCGCCCCGGTACCGCCGGAGACATCCCGACTCGTCATGGACACTGCGGTCCGGGCCTACAAGCTCGCCGCCCTGTCCGGAATGGCCCGGATCGACTTCTTCCTGGACCGGAAGGACGGGTCGGTCTACCTGAACGAGGCGAACACCATACCCGGCTTCACCCACATCTCCATGTTCCCCAAGATGTGCGAGGCGGGGGGGCTTCCGTACCCGGACCTCCTGGACCTGGTGGCCCGGCTGGGGATCGAGCGGAAGCGGGAACGGGACGGCATGCGGTATTCGAGGTAGCCCGGGAGCCCCGGCCTGCCTTCGTTTCAACCCCGGAATCCCGCCCCCGGCCGACCGCCGAGGCCGGTCCCGGGACCCGTGTACGCATAAAGATGCAGGAGCAATTCTATAAATATCTATATCATAAGAAATTAGCAAGAAGACCCTTGGCGGGATCCCATTCGGGATGCTATACTGTCGACCTGGTTCCACCGGAACCAAGGAGGATTTCATGAAAACCCAGGAATACATCGATCTGGACGAAAAATACGGGGCCCACAACTACCATCCCCTCCCCGTCGTCCTCTCCAAGGCCAAGGGCGTCAAGGTGATCGACCCGGAGGGCAAGGAGTACTTCGATTTCCTGTCCGCCTATTCCGCAGTCAACCAGGGGCACCTGCATCCCAAAATCGTCAAGGCCGTCCGGGACCAGCTCGACCGGGTCACCCTCACCAGCCGGGCCTTCCACAACGACAAGATGGGCCTGTTCCTCAAGAAGCTCTGCGAGTTCACGGGCTACGAGATGGCCCTGCCCATGAACACCGGGGCCGAGGCCGTGGAGACCGCCATCAAGGCCGCCCGCCGCTGGGGTGTCGAGGTCAAGGGCGTCCAGAACGGCAAGCAGGAGATCATCTGCATGGAGGACAACTTCCACGGCCGCACCCTGGCCGCCATCTCCATGTCCAGCGATCCCGATTCCACCATCAACTACGGTCCCTACGCCCCGGGCTTCATCCGGGTTCCCTACCAGGACATCAAGGCCGTCGAGAAGGCGGTCACCCCGAACACGGTGGCGGTGATCCTGGAGCCCATCCAGGGCGAAGCGGGGGTGGTCGTTCCGCCGGAGGGTTACCTCAAGGCCGTCCGCGCCCTCTGCGACAAGAACCGGATGCTGTTCATCGCCGACGAGGTCCAGACCGGGTTCTGCAGGACCGGCAAGCGCTTCGCCTGGGAGCACGAGAACGCCCGGCCGGACATCATGTGCCTGGGCAAGGCCCTGGGCGGAGGGGTCATGCCCATCTCCGCAATCGTCGCGGACCATGAGGTCATGAAGGTCTTCACCCCCGGCACCCACGGGTCCACCTTCGGCGGCAACCCCCTGGCCGGCGCCGTGGGCATCGCCTCCCTGGAGGTGCTGGAGGAAGGCAGGCTCGACGAGAATGCCGAGCGTCTGGGAAAGATCTTCCGGGACGAAGTCGCCAAGATTCCCTGCAAGAAGATGGTCCTGGTCCGAGGCAAGGGCCTTTTGAACGCCATCGTCTTCGAGAAGGGCTTCGAGGCCTGGAACGTCTGCCTGGCTCTTCGAGACGCAGGGCTCCTGGCCAAGCAGACCCACGGCAACATCATCCGCTTCGCCCCCCCCCTGGTGATCAACGAGAAGGAGCTTCGGGAGGCGATCGCCATCATCCGGACCGTGCTGGAGAAGATCTAAAGGAGCGTTGGGCGACCGGGTTTTGAGGCTCCGGCTTCAAGCCCGGGTCCCCGTGACGAGGGGCTGTCCGGAAAGCGTTCGAAGCTTTCCGGCGGCCCTTTTTATTGGATCACAGGCAGTCGCATCTCGAACACGGCTCCCCCGCCCTCCCGAGGCCGGTAGGAGAGTGATCCCCCAGCGGTCCGAGCCCACTTGGCTGATAGGGCCAGACCGATCCCGGATCCTTTCTCCTTGGTGGTATAGAAGGGTTCAAAGAGCCGGGCTTCCTCCCCGGGATCCACCCCCGGTCCCCGATCCAGGACGGATACTACGGCCCAGCCTCGTTTAACCGCGCAGGAGACTTCCGCCGCGGCCCCCGGCAACTCGTCCATGCTCTCCCGGGCGTTCCGGGCCAGGTTGTCCAGGATGTCCGTGAGCCTTCCGCGGTCGATACGGACCGCCGCCGGAGCGGCGACCTCCAAGCGCACGCCTTCACCGTGTCGCTTCGCCCAGGTTTCCAGGAATTCCCCGAGCTCCACGGTCTCGGGTCGGCCTTCGCCGCTTTTCAGGAAATCCCGGATCCGGTCGACCAGGGTCCCCAGCCGCCGAACCTCTTCGTCGATGATGCGGAATCCCTCCTCGGCCCCGCCCCCCGCCGTACGGGCCAGGAGGGCGCTCTGTACCCGGATGACACCAAGGGGGTTCTTGATCTCATGGGCCAGGGTACGGGCGGCCTCCCCCAGCTGGACGAGCTCCCGATTCTGGTATTCCCGGTCACGGAGATCGAGGTTTCTCCGGTAGAGGTGCACCAGGAGCGCGTATGCCGCCCCCAGGGCCGCGGTGATCGCCAGAGCCCCGACGGTCAGGGCAGTCTGCTCCCTGCGGAAGGGTCCGAGGCCGTACTCCAGGTAGGCGAACCTCGCCGCACCTCCCATGGGCATCATCATCCCGCCGCCGGGGCGGTCCGGCCGGCCCGGAGCGGGACGGCGCAGGGGATCCATGCCGAAGGGGCGAACCAGGATGAAGGACGAGTCCGTAAACCTCCGGGCGGATGCGGGATCCTGCAGGATCTCCGGGGCTAGGCGCTCCGGCGTCCGGCCGTACTGGTAGAGCCGCGTGCCGTCCGACCGATACAGTCCGAACCCCAGAATGCGATCATCCGGGGGCATCACCACATCCGGGTCCCGATACATGTCCGTCAGGACAGTCAGGGCCCGATACACCTCGTACTCCGCGTAGAGCCTGCGGGTGGATCGCTCCCGGAGCACGAAGGCCCAGACCAGGAAAAGCATGCAAAGCACCGCCGCGGCGGTACCGGTCACGAAGATCACCGCCCTGAATCGTCTCATGGGTGCCAGTATACGCGTCCATCGCGGGCTTCGGAAGACGCGGCCGCTTTTTCCCGCCTTCGTATTGCCCCTGCCCTCCCGGCCGGGTAGAATCCTACCATGACAAGCGCCGAGGGATCCGATCTGTTTCGACAAGCCCTGGAAGCCGGATCCCGGAGAGACTACGAATCCGCCTCGGAAATCCTCATCCGCATCGTCTCCGAGACGGACGAGTATCCCCAGGCCCTTCTGTACCTGGGGCGGAGCCTCCATTCCCTGGGCGATTTTGGAAAGGCCATCGGAGCCTTCCGCCTTTACCTGCGGGACTCCGACGCGAAGGCGGAAGGCTGGTTCTTCCTGGGCCGGACCTACCTGGCGGCATCCCGACCCCAGGAATCGGCGCGCTGTCTGCGAAAGGCCCTGGAGCTCGGCGCGGACGGCGCCGAAACCTGGGCGCTCCTGGGATTGGCGGCCCTGCGCCTCAGGAAGAGCAAGGCTTCCGTGGAAGCCCTGGAGCGGGCCGTCACCATGGCCCCCGGCAATCCCCGGGTGTTCCGGGGCTACCTGAACGCCCTCTTCGTCCACGCGGTGCGGACGCTCAACCGGGGCGACCCGGACATGGCACGGCAGATGCTCTCCTTCGTGATCTCCAACGGCCTTGACGGGGTGCCCCAACGGCTCTGGCGCAGCCGGGCCTATCGGGAGCTCCGCCGCATACCCGAAGCCCTCGCGGACTGCAGGGCCGCCCTGTCGAACCACCCGAAGGATCCCGGGCTCCTCACTCTGGAAGCCCTGCTTCTCCTGGCGGACGGCGATCCCGAAGACGCCGCCGCGGCGACCACCCGCCTCAAGTCCCTGTGGCCCGAGATGGCCGATGTCGCATGGACCGAGGAATCGCTGGAACGCTACCGCGCCGTGGCTCTCCTCAAGGACGGGGATCATCAAGGCGCCCTGCGGGCTGCGGTAGGGGTGCTCCGCCGGGGGGGGCCCGACGCTGGAATGAGAGCCCTGGCAGCGGAAGCCTGCCGCGAACTGGGGCGTTTCGACCGGGCGGTCGAGCATCTTTCCCGAGCCCTGGAGCTGGATGCCGGAAACCCCGACCTCCTGTTCGAGCGGGCGGTTTGCAGATGGAGGCTTTCCGAGTTCCAGGAAGCCCTCGCGGATTTCGGGCGGGCCCGGAAGGCCGGGGCGGACACGGATGCCGTGGAGTACTGGTCCGTGCTGTGTCGATGCCGTATGGGTCAGGGAGGTCCCGCTGTCCTGGAGTCCCTCCAGAGGATGCTGCGCCTCCGGCCCGCGGATCCTCCGTTGATGTTCGCCCTTGGGGAAGCCCTCTATCGGGACGGGAGGCCGGACCTGGCCCGGGGGTGGTTCGACCGGACCTTCCAGGCCGATCCGGAGCACGAGATGGCCGCCCTCTACCGCATATCCAGCCGGGAATCCCTGGACGAAGGGGATGCCGCCCTGGAGGCCTACGCGGATTATCTGGAACGATGGCCGGACAATTCCGCAATCCGCCGAGAGTACGTCGGCGCCCTTATGGCCGCACGGCGCTACGCCGACGCGGCGGGTGCCATCGAGGCGGGCATCCCCTTCGAGCGCCCGGGGAGCCAGGACCACGCGGCCCTGGCTGCCTGCTATCGCAATACCGGGAGGCACCGTGAAGCCGGAACCCTGTACCGGTCCCTGCTTCGGGCATCCCCGGAAAACGAGGAGTACCTCCTGGGCCTGGCTCTCTGCCTGGAGAAATCCGGCTTGACCTCCACCGCCGTGGAACTCCTCGCGAAGGGCGCGCCGTATGTAGGGAAATCGGGCCCCTGGTCCGCCCTGGGCCTCCTTCAAGCCCGGAAGGGCCGGGCCGAGCAGGCCCTGGCGGCCTTCCGGAAGGCGGCGGAAATAGACCCGGCGGATCCCAAGCCTCTTCGCAACATGGCTCGGATCTACGAGAAAACAGGCCTTTCGGACCTCGCGAAGAAATACAAGGCCCGCGCCTCGGCTTTGGAAGGCCGGGCAAAACCCTCGGGGTCCCTTGCCAAACCCGGCAGATAGTCTATACTCGAATCGTTAGGAGGAATGTATGTCCGTAAAAGCCATGGACCTCTTCGACGCCTATGCGAAAAGCCAACTCCCCAAGGACCACGGCTTCATCGTGTCGTCCTTTTTCAGCCCCAACTCGGCGTACTCCCGGTACGAGGTGGTATCCTACAACAACGTGAAATCCATCTACCCCTCCGGAGAGGGCCTCACTTTCCAGACGGACGGGAAAAAGCTCTTCATCCTGGTGGAACCCCAGAACTACGCCAAAAAGAGCGAGGAACCCTACGTGCGCTCCAGCACGGAGCAGATCCCCCTCCGCTTCAGCGAGCTTCACTGCCATACCGCCAAGAATCAGACCAGGGTCTACTATGGCAAGAAGGCCGTCCTCTCCTACGGTGCCTTCACGATCCTTAAGCCTACGGGGATCAACTTCTCCTTCTGCTTCTACTACCTCCCGGATATGTTCGACTCAATGCGCATGTTCTTCGAGAAGACCTTCAACAAGGAAGCGGGAGTCCCCCTGTCGGACGCCAAGAAGGTGGCCGCCGCGGTGGTAGAAACGGCCAAGCAGGCCCTGGCCGTGGAGTTCACCTCCTAAGCCAAGGTCCGTGAATCCCGGCCGATAGATGCGGCCGCGATTCATCGAATAAACGGCCGTCCCTCGAACCGAGGGACGGCCGTTCGTTTTCCGGAATCGTGAATCGAGGCCAAAGACCCGGGTCCGCCCGAAGGCGGACCCGATTACACTAGGCCGTTTTCCCGGACTTGGCCCGCTCCAGCTCCGTCTGCGCGATGGCCAGCAGGGCCAGGGGTACCTGGTAGGGGGAGCAGGAGACGTAATCCAGCCCCGCCTCCATGCAGAAGCGGATGTTGTCCGGATTGGCCCCGTGTTCTCCGCAGAGGCCGGCCACCAGGTTCGGCCGGGTCATCTTGCCCCTACGCACGGCTATGCCGATGAGCTCCTTGACCGGTGTGGTGAGCACCGAGAAGGGGTTCCCGTCGATCAGGTCGAACTGGGAGTAGTCGGGCATGAAGCCGTTGAAGTCGTCCCGGGAGATGCCCAGGGTCGTCTGGGTCAGGTCGTTGGTCCCGAAGCTGAAGAACTCCGAGTACCGGGCGATCTCCCCGGCGGACAGGGCGGCGGCGGGAAGCTCGATCATGGTGCCGATCCTGTAGGGCAGCGGCTTGGCCTTGAGTTCCTTGCGCACCTGCTCCTCGATCTCCACGAGGCCCGCGTAGGTCTTGCCCTCGATCTTCTTGCCGTACACGATGAGCTTGAGCTCCGAGGAGTTCATGATGATGGGAATCATGATCTCCGGACGGACGTCCACCTTCTCGGATTGGAGTTTGTAGGCGGCCTCGAAGATGGCCCGGACCTGCATCTCGTAGATCTCCGGATAGCTGACGGCGATGCGGCAGCCCCGGTGACCCAGCATGGGGTTGAACTCGGAAAGGGCGTCGAAGCGCGCCCGGATCTCGGCCTTTGAGAGGCTCGTGCCCCCCTTGGTCCCCGCTCCCATGTACTTGAGGAAAAGCTCCATCTCGTTCTCGTTGTGGGGCAGGAACTCGTGCAAGGGGGCGTCCAGGAGACGGATGGTGACTTCCTTGCCCGCCATGGTCTTGAACAGGCCGTAGAAGTCCTCCCTCTGCATTCCCTGGAGCTTGGCCAGGGCCTTGAGACGTTCTTTCTTTCCGTCCGCCAGGATCATCTCCCGGAAGGTGTTGATCCGCTTCTCGTTGAAGAACATGTGCTCCGTGCGGCACAGGCCTATGCCTTCCGCCCCGAAGGACAGGGCAAGGGCGGCATCCCTGGGGCTGTCCGAGTTGGCCCGGACGTGGAAATCCTTCATGGACCTCTTGGCAAGGGCGATGAACTCGAGGAGCCCGGACTCGTCGGGCTTGGGCTCGATCAGGTCCGCCTTGCCGAACCACACCGTCGGCTCGCCGTAATAAGGTATGTTGATGGTGAGGTAATCGCCCTCGGAGATGGTCATGTCACCAAGGGTGGCTTTCTTGCCCCGGATCCGGAGATCCGGTTTGACCAGGGAGACCTTTCCGTACTGCCGGGCCACGACGGAAGCGTGGGCGGAGTACCCGCCTTCCGTGGACAGGACCCCCGTGGCCACCTCGATGGCCTTGACGTCGTCCGCGAAGGTGGCGGGCATGCACAGGATCATCCTCTTGTCCTGTCCCTTCTGCTGGGCGATGCGGTGGGCGTCCAGTAGGGCTTCGGTGGTGAAGTAGACCCTGCCTATGGCCGCCCCGGGGGCTCCCGCTATACCTCCGGACAGGCCCTTGAGCTTCTTGACAGAAGTGAGATCCACGATGGGATGGAGAATCTCGTTCAGTCGGCCCGGTTTGATGGAGTTGACCACGAAGGTGTCGTCCACGACCCTGCGTTTGTTGAGGTCCAGGAGCAGCTGTATGTCCGCCTGGGTGCTCTTGGCCACCACCTGCCTCTGCTCGATCAGCCAGAGCTTCTTGTTCTCGATGGTAAACCGGATCTGTCGGATCTCTCGAAGGTGGTCCTCCAGCTTGCGTGCGACCGCCTCCAGGTCTTTCAAGTACGCGGGGGCTATCTTGTTGATGTCCTGGCCCTGGGCTCCGATCTCGTTGAATCGCTCCTGGTAGAAGTCTCCCTGGAGCTTCTTCTCGCCGGTGACCACGTTGCGGGTGAAGTAGGCGCCCGAGGCGGAATCCTTGCCGTAATTGCCGTATACCATGGGCTGGACCAGGATGGCGGTGTCGTCGGCGTCCTGTTCGTCCAGCTCCAGGAGGCGGGAAACCCGTTTCATGGCCAGGTCCAGCTGCTTCCAAGGATCGTCGAAGAAGCCCTTGGGAAGCAGGGACTCGTAGGCTTGGATCACGGCTTCCGAGGAATCGGAGAATTTTTCCACATCCAGGGCTTTTTCCGCTTTTTCAAGGGCGGCGCGTATCTTTTCCAGGTCCTTCGGGCGGCCTTCCATGTCCGCGACCCGCTCCTCAACCTTGAGCATGCCCCGGATGAGGAAGAGAACCTCGTGGGCTCCGAACCGCGCTCCGACCCAGGTATTGAAACCCGCAACGTTGCCCCGGACCAGTCCGAAATTGTGGAGGGTCGGGTAATCCGAGACCGCCAGGTTGGGGGAGATGACCATCTTGAACAGAAGAGGGTTCTTGGGATCCGCGTATTTCTTCCCGACCACATCCTCGATCTTCTTGATCACCGGCCGTACCGCGGCGGCGACGTCTTCCTTCGCGAGGTGCCCCGCCACCTCCGCGTCCACGATGAAACCCGGCAGGATGGGCAGACCAAGCTCCGCGAATTCATTGGCCTGCCGGCCCCTCTGCCCGAGCTTCTCGGGATCTACGGTTTTCTTGATCGTATCCTTCTGGCTGAAATAATGTATGTTCGCTTTCATGACGGCTCCTGGTTATCGTCTATTAAAACAGCGGCAATACGCTGTTCACGGGCCCCTTCAGGAAGGCCTCAAACAGATGACTGGCTCCCTGCTGGAGATATCGCAGGAGCTTGGCCACGTCGCCGATCTGTTCACCGACCACGGCGAACTGGATCGTCGTGCCCCGCTTCACCTTTCCCCACTTGAACAGGGCGTTCAGGTTGGTTATCCGCTCCCTGTCGTAGTACACGATGACATCCAGGTCCGGATGCTTGGTTTTATAGCTTTCGATTATGCGCTTCCAGGCTTCTACGTTGCCGTTATGGAAGAGCTCGTTCGTGACCAGAACGGAATACATGGGAGTCATGCGTACGCCCGGCCGTACAGCGGGGGCGGCGGCCGCGGATTCTTCCGCGACCGTGGCTGCCTTCTTGGGGGCCGGCGGCGGTGACGTCGATTTCCATCAGATATTCCGGCTTGGCGAGACCTTCCAC